>JAQVHY010000129.1 GCA_028695935.1 Desulfobacca sp. | reverse complement strand
GGGCACCGCGCCGGCCGTGCTTAATGCGGCTAACGAAGTGGCGGTCGCGGCGTTTCTGGCGGAAAAGTTGCCCTTCCTGGAGATTTACCAGATTATCGCCCAGACCCTAAAGGCCCATCAGGCGGAGGCCTTAACTTCCCTGGACCAGGTTTTAAATGTAGATCGCTGGGCCCGAAAGTTTGCTCATAACTTAATATCACCACCATCAGGGGCCGACGCCTTAATTTGCACCCCTGAGGTGAGGAGGGAGTAGAGCCATAATGTCAACCATCCTGGCAACGATCGTGGTCATCGGCATCTTGATCTTTGTCCATGAGCTAGGTCATTTTTTGGTGGCCAAATGGTACGGCGTGGGGGTAGAGGTCTTTTCCCTGGGATTTCCCCCCAAATTATTGCACAAGCAGGTAGGCGAAACCGATTATCGCCTGTCGGTAATCCCGCTGGGCGGTTACGTCAAGATGGTGGGGGAAAACCCCCGGGAGGAAATTCCCCCGGAACTGATTCCTAAATCCTTCAGTCATCGCCCGCTGGGACCGCGGGTGGCCATCGTCGCGGCCGGTCCGATGTTTAATCTATTATTTTCCATTGTCGCCCTTACCCTGGTTTTCACCTTTTCGGGAATGCCTTATTTTACTACGGAAATTGGCAGTATTCAGCCAGACTCGCCCGCGGCCCAGGCCGGCCTGCAACCCGGTGATCGGGTTTTACAGATTGGCCAGCAACCGGTAGCCCGTTGGGAGGAATTGGCCCAGCTTATTCGGGGATCGGGAGAACAACCGTTGGAGTTAACCATTCAGCGCGGGGAGGAAATTTTTAGCCGCACCATAACTCCGCGCCGCATGGAGACTGCCAATGTCTTCGGGGAAAAGGTCTCGGCCGTCATGATCGGCATCTCGGTGTCGGATAAAAGCGTGGTCGAACGGGTAAACCCGGTAGTCGCCCTGTGGGAGGGTGTCACCCATACCGCCCGCATTTTGGAGATCACTACCATCAGTGTGGCTAAATTAATCACCCGGCAGATCCCCCTCGAATCTTTAGGCGGTCCGATTATGATTGCCCAGGTGGCCGGGAAGCAGGCCGAATTGGGGGTATCCAATCTGATTCATTTTATGGCGGTGCTTAGTGTTAACCTGGCCCTGTTGAACATCTTACCCATCCCCATGCTGGATGGCGGCCATCTAGTCTTTTTCCTGCTGGAGGCCATCCGCGGCAAGCCGGTCACCCTCAAACATCGGGAAATGGCCCAATCCATCGGCCTGATGGTCATCCTGCTGCTGATGTTTTTGGTATTTTACAACGATATCATTCGCTTGCTAGGCCCGTCGCAGCCCTGAGCCTATCCCAGACAATGGGGTTATTACTAACTTTGCGCTTAAAAAGCTTGGTTTAATAGAAGTCATTAATGATTCTTAGCATTTTTCACTAAAAAGGATACTGAATATGCAAGCTTCTGAAATATTACGCGTAATGGATATAGGTAATTCTGTGGCAGAATTTGACCATCACCTTCAAGTCTATTTTTTGGAGACACAGATATATCTAGATTTTGTAAATGGAAAATATGACATAATTTCAGGAGATAAAGGAACGGGCAAAACAGCAATTTACAAGATAATAAAAGAACGATATAGAGAGATACCACAGCTTAATACAGTCGAATTAATTGCAGGTTTTAACGATACTGGAAATCCTATTTTTCAGAGACTTTCGGAGGTTGAGGCTCTAACCGAGGGACAATATAGCACTGTTTGGAAAACGTACTTTTTATCTTTGATTGGAAATTTTCTCTTAGATGTATGTGAGGGTGAATACACCGAAAACATGCAAAAACTTGACAGGGTTTTAGAATCTTTGGATTTAAGAACCGCAGACCCTAATGCTGGAACAGTTTTTTCACAGCTTTCCAATCTGATCCGCAGGCTTATGCAATTAAAATCAGCCGAGGTTACTTTTAGTGTTACTGAAGCCGGTATGCCAGTGATTATTCCTAAATTGCAATTTGGTGATATTACGCAACATGAAGTTTCTGGTATTAAAATAATATATAATGAAGAGGCACTTGAACTTCTCAACAAGGCAATTGCGGACCTTGAAATCACAATATGGGTTGTCCTTGATCGACTTGACGAAGCATTTGTGGGATTCCCACAGATTGAGACTCCCGTCCTGCGCGCATTATTTCGCACATATCTAGATTTACAAATATATGAGATGCTAAAACTCAAGTTATTCGTTAGAAATGATCTTTTTCGTAAAGTCGTCCAGGGCGGCTTTGTTAACTTAACTCACATTAATGCTATGCGAGTCCAACTAAGCTGGAATCCAGATGATCTTTTTAGTCTTCTGATGAGGCGCATTCAACAAAAAAGAGAGTTCATGGAATACATCGATATTGAGAATAAAACGTCGGAGATGAATCTATTTTCGCGACTATTCCCTGATCAAGTAGATGTTGGCGAAAAAAAGCCCAAAACTTGGAACTGGATGATGTCTCGAATCCGGGATGGCAATAACATTATGCCCCCAAGAAACCTTATTGATCTTGTTAATAAATCAAGAGAAGCCCAAGCTCGACGTGAAGAACGAGCGCCGAGGGAATTCTCTCGTAACATCCCTTTGATCGAAGGCGATTCTATCCGAAAAGGGCTTGACGCTCTAAGTTCACAGCGTGTTGAGGATACACTTTTAGCCGAAAGCGGAGAATATGCTCTATACATAGAGAAGTTTCGTAATAGTAAAGCAGAACATAATTATGACACTCTTTCCTCTACGCTCCAAGCACCAGAAGATGAGGTCTCAAGAATAATTAAGGAACTTAAATTGCTCGGATTTCTTGAGCCGGTAGGTGATACATACAAAATTCCGATGCTTTTTCGAAGTGGCTTAAATATTACTCAGGGCAAGGCATTTGCCTAAAAGTCACCAAAGTAGGATTATTTTGTTAAATTGGACATCCTATTATGGCGTAGTTCATTTAATGCCAGAGAGATAGTTACAATTACTGCTGAACGGCGTTCCCGCAGACGAACCAAGACCACCAAATTTGAGCGCATTTTGGTTATGCATAAAGAATAGCAATATTGGTGTGGTTTTGAGGTACTCGAAATCTTACTTAAAACAAATTAGCCCCCTCCACCTTACGGCCCCCTGGGTTTAAAGATCCCTTGTCACATTATTGACTTATCTAGCCGCCGATACTGGCCATGGGCCGATGACAGTTGTATGATTCCAAGGCCCCCAAAGGATAGCGTTGGGGCTTGCGGCGGATGGCGGTGCGGAACATTTCTTCCAGCGTGGCATCATCGGCCCCCAGACGCAGGGGCGTTTTGATATCAAACTCTTGATCAGAGAGCAGGCAGGGACGCAGACGGCCATCCGCGGTGAGCCGCAGGCGATTGCAGGTAGGACAGAAATGCTGACTGATCGGGCTAATAAATCCCAGTTCGCCCTTGGCCCCCGGCAGGCGATAGCGCCGGGCTGGTCCAGCCGCGGCCTCGGGGGGGAGTTCCTCTAGTTGCCCCAGCGGCTTCAGGTAAGCCTTGATAATTTCGGTAGAGAGATAATAGCGGCGGTGCCAGTGGCCCTGGGTCCCGATCGGCATATATTCAATGAATCTGATATGATAGGGGTATTCGAGCGACAGCCGCGCGAAAGCCGATAATTCATCATCATTGAGACCCCGCATGACCACGCAATTAATTTTGATGGGGGCAAAACCCAGGGCCTCAGCCAACCGCAACCCTTCCCAAACCTGAAAGAAAAAATCGCCGCCGGTCAGTTGGTGGTAGCGTTGGGGCTGCAGCGAGTCGAGGCTGACATTGAGCCGGCGCAGGCCCGCGGCCCAGAGGGCCTCGGCCAGTTCGGCCAGCCGCACGCCGTTGGTGGTCAGACAGATTTCCTCGACCTGGGGGATACATTGCAATGCCTGTAAGAATCCCGCTACCCCCCGTCGCACCAGAGGCTCGCCGCCGGTAACCCGAAGCTTGCCGAGACCCAACTTCGCTGCCAAGCGGGCCAGATGCAGCAGTTCTTCGTAACGCAGAATTTCGTCATGGGCCAACTTCACCAGCCCCTGTACCGGCGTACAATAAAAGCAGCGAAGATTGCAGCGATCAGTGATCGACATACGCAAGTAATTGATATTACGCCCAAAGCCGTCTGTCATAACCGTAATCCACGCGAACCCCAAATTATGCTAAATAAGATATAATTATCGAGGGCCGGATGTCAACCCTGATCTGAGCGTAATCACCATCTTGATCGAATATTTTACTTGACAGCCCCTAAGGTTTGTTTTAGAGTTTTCCAGTAACAACAGAAGTTACAGGTACCCGTAAGGGTTTGATAGGGAAGCCGGTGTAAGTCCGGCACGGTCCCGCCGCTGTAACCGGGGACGAAACCTGCCATTTGACCACTGTCCTTTATGAAAAGGATGGGAAGGCGCAGGGAATAGGACGATCCGGGAGTCAGAAGACCTGCCTGTAACGGCCCTGACCTTCCTGCACGAGGGATGAAGGAGGCAGTGGCTTCGGCAGGGAGTAGATCTCCCGGAAGCCCCCTAAGGATCAAGTAAACTGGGTGCAATCCTTGGGTCCCACCGGACTCAAGGATTTTTTTTGTTTTATCACCGCTGAGGCCGGTTGAGGCGATATCAATTTTTAATGCCAGTAACCAAAATTATCTAAATCCAAGGAGGTTATCACATGAAACGCGGAGTTATCATCTACATTGCCGATAGCGACAATCTGGCGGAAGATTTTGATTTCCCGAAGGCCCTGGCCAATCTGGATTACCAGGGGGACCGGATGGGAGTTGTCTCTTCTAAAGAGGGCTACTTTGATGTCCATGAGGCCTTTTACTCGATGATTATCAATGGTTGCGGTCGCGTCAGCCTGATTGTGGCGCAGGCGGAAACGGGTAATCGCCTCAAGCGCCTGACGCCGCCGGTTCACCTGTTGGGTTATTGAGATTCCGCGGCCCAGCATATCCGTAAGATTAAGGGGGGATTTGCCATGAAGAAGTTTATCATTCTGGTGATGGTGTTAATCTGTTGGCCGTCGATCTGGGCCGGAGCCCAGGAGCAGGTGCCGGGGGAGGAGGCCAGGGTTCTGGAAGAGGTGGTGATCACTGCCACCGGTACTGAGGTATCCGCCAAAGAAACCAGCGTCTCGTCTACCGTCATACCTAAAAAAGAGATCGAGGCCCGGCAGGTCACCCGGGTAGAAGAAATGCTGCGCTCAGTGCCGGGGGTTACCATGGTCCAGAGCGGTAGCCGCGGGGGGGAAACCTCCCTGTTTATCCGGGGCGGCAATAGTAATATGAATCAGGTGTTGCTCAACGGTATTAAATTAAATCAGGTCGGGGGTTTTTTCGATTTCAGTAACCTGACCGTGGATAATGTGGAGCGCATTGAAGTCATCCGGGGGCCGATGAGTGCGCTTTACGGCAATGATGCCATGACCGGGGTGGTCAACGTAATGACCCGGAAGGGCAGTGGGAAACCGACTCTCAGCCTTACCAGCCTCTGGGGCGGACATGCGGAAGGTCATAGTTCCAACAACCTGATCATGGAACAAAAGGCGAGCCTGGAAGGCTCTTATAAGCAATTTGCCTACTCCTCGGCCTACAGCCGCATCGATGATACCGGAATCCTGGCGTTCAATAACCATTTTGCCAGCCATGTCTTGAACAACCGCTTTGACTTTGATCCTCTGGAAAATCTGTCCTTCACCTTTACCAATCTAGTGGTGGATTCCTATTTTGACTTTCCCACTAGCAGTGGAGACCGGTTTGACCCCAAAAGTCTGGGGGGCAACGGCATGGACCCGAACCAGAACAATACCAATCTGAACCTGGTCTTTGGTCTGACCGGCAATTACTGGCCCACGACCTGGTGGGAGAACGAGCTTACCTTGTCCTATGTGCGACTGGATGCCAATTATAATAATCCGGCTAATCCGGCCGAGGTTGATTTCCAAACCACCGACTATTTCAGCCGCAACTTGGAGAATCACTATACTATGAAATATCACTCCAATTTCCGGTTTGGGGATGAGACGCGGATTGGTTCTATTACCACCGTGGGACTGGAATTGCGTGGCGATCAGTGGAAGGGTTGGAGTTATGGCTTTGATTGGAATCTGTTCGCCATGAACTCCAGCCATAATAAGGCCCGCCGCGGCAGTACCGCCTGGTATGCTCAGGAGCAGTTAGCCTTGTGGAATCGCTTGTTTCTTACCGCTGGGGGTCGGATAGAAGACAACCGAGCCTTCAACAAGTTAGAGTTTTGTCCTCGGGCTTCCGCGGCCCTGCGCTTTCCAGAAACCAACACTACCCTCCGCGCTGCCGGCGGTCGGTCGGTCAAAGCACCGGCCTTTTTGGCCACCAATTCGCTAGACCCCTTTTTTCTGGGCAACTCAGATCTGATGCCCGAAAAAAACACCAGTTGGGAAGTAGGGTTTGATCAATGGCTCTGGAAAGACCGCCTTACCTTCAGTGCCACCTACTTTGAGAATCATTTTACCGACCTCATTCAATGGGCCCAGACCTCCTGGACCACCGGAAGCTGGTTTAATATTGCCTCAGCCCGCACCAAGGGCTTTGAGTTGGCCTTGCAGACCCAGCCCTTAGAGGGCTTGACGGCCCGCGCCGCTTATACCTACCTGACCGAGCTTAAGGTGTTGGATGACGGTGGCTTAGTTAGCATCAACATCATCAGCGGTCAGAACCTGCTGCGGCGGCCCCGTCAGACCTTCAGTCTCGACCTGGGGTACATCTGGGATCGTCTGGAAACTCATCTAAATGGCCTTTATGTCGGTCCCCGGGCTGATCGGCGGCCCGACCCCAACCCGCCGTATTATGCCAGTCGGTTGACCAACGGCGGCTACTTCATTTGCAATTTGGCGGCTTCCTATGATATTCTGCGCAACTGGAACTATGTCAAAAAAGTGCAAGTCATGGCTCGAGTTAACAACCTGTTTGATAAACACTATAATGAAATTTTTGGCTATTCTTCTCCCCGGTTTAATATTATTGGGGGGCTCAGATTTGTGTTCCAATAACCAAAAAATTCAGGTTATTTCTTAAAACAATAACTTTTTGCTGGATGGGCGGGGAGGATCATTATTCCACGCCTTCAGACTTTATCCCATGTCCAGGAGGTCCAAAAACCATAACATGCGGCCCGGGGCCAAAGCATTCTGTAGTTGGAGTGGCGGCAAGGAAAGCGCCCTTTCGCTTTATAAGGCCCAGCAACAGGGCCTCAATATCGGCGCCTTGCTCAATATGGTAAGCCATGATGGCCAACGGTCCTGCTCTCATGGCATTGACTCCAGGTGTATCAGGTTACAGGCCGAATCCTTGGGGATTCCTATTGTTCAGAAAAAGACCACCTGGCCAAGCTATGAGGCCGATTTTAAAGAGCAGGTTTTGGAGTTAAAAGCTCTAGGTATGCAAACCGGGGTCTTTGGAGATATAGACTTGCAGGAGCACCGAGACTGGATAGAACGGGTCTGTGCCGAACTGGGTATCAAGCCGGTCTTACCCTTATGGCAGGCCGGCCGGGAGCAATTGCTCGAAGAATTCCTGCGGACGGGCTTTAAGGCCATAGTGGTAACCACCCAGGCCAAATCTCTGGGCCCGGAATGGCTGGGCCGACAGCTAGATCGCAAATTTGTCGAAGATCTCCGGGCCCGGAGTGACCTGGACCTCTGCGGAGAACAGGGAGAATATCACACCTTTGTCTTTGATGGCCCGAATTTTAAGCAACCGGTAAATTTTCGGGTGGCTGACAAGATCCTTAAAGACGACCACTGGTTCTTGGAACTTATCCCGGTTTTAGGTTAAGCCAGTCCACACTACTTTCTCTTTTTCCCTAACCGTAGGGGCGCAATTCATTGCGCCCTTTAGGGCCTGATAAATCGTAATCGATCACGGGGTATAAACTTATGTTTGAGAAATCCAAGCGATATCTGGAGCTTTTCCTTTAAAATAACAACTAATTGCCTCTACTAATACTGGGAATGTCTGCATTTGGCGTAGTCGGCAGG
>JAQVHY010000018.1 GCA_028695935.1 Desulfobacca sp. | reverse complement strand
CCGGTTGTCAGCCGGTCCAGTGCCGTTCCCGTGACCATCGGTAACCGCGGGAGAGGTGGTTGATTACTGAAGGGATTAATATACCTTCCTATCTCAGGGGCGAAGAGGATCAGGATATGACTAACGGCCCTGGCCATACTCCCGCCGGACCCCAGGTTCGTAAGGATTTGCCCAACAAAGAAATGCCGCCGGAGTGGTTCTCACCGCTGCTGGTGGATTTTCCCGATCCGGTATTGGTCACCAACCAGAGCCGCCGGGTGGTGTTTATGAATTGCCAGGCCGAAAAGCTTTTTGGGGGCCGACTGCGCTTGGGGGACGCCTGTCCGATCTGCACGCTGGCCTCCCAGGTACAGATCAGTTGGGAGGATTATGACTGGGTGGCGCGTTGCCTACAGAAAGGCGAAAGCTTAAATCGGGTGCCCATTTCGTTAAAGTTGCCAGAGGGGAAAGACGTTCCTCTGACCATCACCGCCACGCCGGTGCGCAGCCCCGGGGACCAGCCGGCGGGTTGTTTTATTGTGCTGCGCGATTTACAGGCGGATCTGTTGGCCCATCCTGCGGCCCAGCTCCAGACGGCCACTTTATCCAGTATCCTCGAGTACTTCCCCACCCCCTTCTTTACGGTCAATCCGGAACTGATCATCACTTATATTAATGAACCTTTGGAGAAACTCACCGGTTACCGTCGGGAAGAGGTCGTCGGCCGGATGAAGTGCGGCAGTATCCTTAATACCTGCCTCTGTAACACCGAAGGCTGTGTGCTGAAGCAGTCCATGCAACGCAAGATACCGATCTCGGGGTTGCGGCAAGTGGTCCGGGATCGCCAGGGGCGGGAAATCCCGGTAGTGGTGTCAGCCTCCATCATCACGGATCCGGGCGGGCGGGTAATCGGTGGCTTTGAGGCCTTCCGCGATATCACCGCCTTGGTCGAAGCCGAAAAAAAGGTACTGATGCTTACCGAGCTGACCAAAGAAGGCATCCTGATGGTGGATGAGAAACAGCAGATCTTGTTTGCCAACTCCAAGGCCGCAGAATTGGTCAAACGTCCTAAGAATGAATTGATCGGCGATAAACTGGGAAAAGTGCTCGGCCCTTTGCATAGTAAAATCGCCCGGCAATTGACCTCAATGGTGGATAAGCATATTCGCCGGGAGGCGCAGTTTTGTAGTTCGCTGGACGATCCCCATACCCTGCGCGGCCGGGGCCGTATCTTGGAGACCTCGATGGCGGTCTCTCAGATCGGCAAAAATATCCTTACCTATATCTACCTCCGGGACCTGAGCGATTCCATCCGCATCAAGCGCGAACTGCATAAGACCAATAAATTTTTGCAGGACATCATCCAATGTTCGGTAGATGGCATTGTGGTATTGGACAGTAAGGGGGTGCCGCTGATCTTTAATGAAGGAGCCGAGCGCATCCTGGGTTATCAAGCCACCGAGGTCGTCGGCCATCCCGAGGTGCTGCACCGATTTTACCCCAAAAAATTGGCCACCGAAATGATGCGTCGGATGCGCAGCGATAAATTCGGCCCTCCGGATAAACTGCAAACTACCCGCATGACCTTTCGGGCCAAGGATGGCGAGGAAGTGCCGGTCAACTTTTCGGCCGCGATTATCCGGGACCGGGGCCGCGAGGTGGGCAGCGTCGGCATTTTCTCCGACCTGCGCGATAGTCTGCGCATGCGGCAGGAATTAGAAAAGACTCGGTCCCAGCTCATACAGGCCGAAAAGATTGCCTCCCTGGGACGACTGGCCGCCGGGGTGGCCCATGAGATCAATAATCCCCTGGCTGGCATTCTGATCTACGCCGAATTATTGCTCCGGCAGATGGCCGAATCGGCGCCGGGGCGTCCGAATGTTGAGGAGATTATCAATCAGACTCTGCGTTGCCAGAAAATCGTCACCCGCCTGCTGGAATTCAGCCGCCAATCTCTGGGAGAAAGAACCCTGTTTGATCCCAACAGCATCATCCAGCGCTGCGTGGAGCTGGTGAAACACCAGGCCGTATTTCATAATGTCAAAATTGTCCAGCAGTTGGATCCTGAACTTCCTCAGATCATCGGGGATCCCGGTCAATTGCATCAGGTCTTTACCAACCTGTTGCTGAATGCGGTGGACGCCATGGGTGGCCTGGGGCGGATTACCATTACCAGCCAGGCAAATAGTAGCCGAGATGGGGTAATCCTGAGTTTCACGGATACCGGCAGTGGCATTCCCGCCCATATCAAAGACAAGATTTTTGATCCGTTTTTTACCACCAAGCCGCCGGGTAAAGGCACCGGGCTAGGTCTGGCGATCGTCTATGGGGTCATTCAGCGTCATGGCGGCACAATCGAGGTAGCTAGCACGCCCGGGGGCGGAACCACCTTCATCATGAATTTGCCCCTGAATTCTCCGGAACCGACCGATCCGGGACAGGTTATGAGGGGTGGAGACCGGGAAACCGAAAAATTTTGCCTCTAGTAGATTAGGTCCGCCGTAAATCATAACTTGGCCCGATGGGGAAGGGTAAACCATGGACGAACAATACACGGTATTAGTAGCCGACGATGAGAAAGTCATACGCGATGGTTGTTCCCTGATTCTCCAACCCGAAGGCTACCGGGTGGCTACCGCCGCCAATGGCCAGGAAGCTCTGGAATTGCTGCGCACCGAACCGGTCAACGTGGTGCTCTGCGACCTGAAGATGCCGGTGATGGATGCCTTGCAGGTGCTGGAGGAGGCCGGGAACCATTATCCGGAGGTGCCGATCATCATCATCACCGGCCATGGCACCGTGGCTAATGCCGTGGAATGTATGAAAAAAGGGGCTTATGACTTCGTCACCAAACCCTTCCGGGTGGATCACCTGACCCTGGTGGTGAAGCGGGCCCTGGAAAAGCAACGACTGGAGCGCCAGACCCGAGAATTAAGAGAGGAACAGGCCCGCAATCTCTACACCCTGGCCACGGAACAGAGTCGGGTCCATACCATCATCAACTGTATGGCTGACGGGGTGCTGGTGACCAATCGTGATCTGGAGGTGGTCCTGGCTAATCCGGCGCTGATGCAGCTTCTGGGACTGTCCACGCCCTTACTCCAGCCCGCGCCCCTGGCCGCCTATCTGGACGATAACTCCCTCAAAGAGGCATTTCACACTTTACTAAGCAACCCGGAGCAAGATAATGTACGATATATCTCTCAGGAACTAACTATAGATCGAATCCACCTGCGCGCCTTGTCAGCCCCCTTTTATGGACCTGATTTACAAGTACTGGGAGTGGTTACGGTTTTCCATGATATCACCGGCTTCAAAGAATTAGATGAGCTGAAAAACGATTTTGTCCGCATGGTGTCCCATGAATTGCGGGGTCCGTTGGCGGCTATCAAGATGCAGCATACGGTGATGTTGGATGGTCTGGCCGGGGATCTAACCAATAAACAACGGGAGTTGCTCACCCGGGCGCAAGCCAAGCTCCAGGGTCTGTTAGATCTGATTAATGAGCTTTTGGACGTGGCCCGGATGGAGGCGGGTCACTGCCCATTGGAGCAGGTGCCGCTGCCTTTAGGGGAGATCTTGGTCGAGTTGGTGGAACTTTTAAAGACCAAAGCGGCTAATCAACAGATCATGTTACAACTGGCGATTCCCCCGGATCTGCCCCTGATCCCGGCAGACCGCCGCAGTATGGAGGAGGTCTTCATGAATCTGCTCTGCAATGCCATCAATTATTCCCCCAATGGCGGCGAAGTCAAGGTTTCCGCGGTTTCCCAGGGCGATTATCTGGAGGTGCGGGTGAGCGACACCGGCATCGGCATCGAACCGGAGGACATCCCTAAGATTTTCGATAAATTTTACCGGGCCAAGCATCCCCAGACCCGCCAGGTGATCGGCACCGGCCTGGGTCTGGCCATTGTCAAAAACCTGATCGAGGCGCATCGCGGGTCAATCCGGGTAGAGAGCCAACCGGGCGTCGGTACCACTTTCCGGGTGTTTCTCCCGGCGGTATCCCGCGGGCAGGATGTCGATCATGCCTGATCTTGACCGGGCCCCGCAGATTTTAGTGGTCGATGATGAAGCGGTGGTGCGTACCGGCATTGCCCAGGTGCTAGCCAGCCAGAATCTGGAGGTCAGAACCGCGGCCGACGGCAGCCAGGCGCTGGAACTGATGGCCGTCGCGCCAGCCGCGGTGGTGCTGCTCGATATCAAGATGCCCGGTCTGGATGGCATGGCAGTCCTGAAAGTCCTTCGCCGGGAATATCCGGCCACCCAGGTCATTATGATCACCGGCTACCCCGATATCGAGGGGGCCGTCGAATGTATAAAACTGGGGGCGGTGGATTATCTGGTGAAACCCTTCCGGATCGACGAATTGGAATCCCTGGTGAATAAGGCCCTGAATCTCCTTAAGGAAGGACCACAGCCGGATTTATCTGCCCAGGCAGAACCCCTGGAACAAGGTATCGACTCCATTGTCGGCGACAGCCCGGCCATGCAGAAGGTGTTTGCCAAAATCCGCCGTGCCGCGCCCAGCGATAGTACCGTGCTGCTCACCGGCGAAAGCGGCACCGGCAAGGAACTGGTGGCCCGCGCCATCCACGACCTCAGCCCCCGGGCCCATAAGGAATTCGTCCCGGTGGACTGCTCGGCCCTGGTAGAGACCCTGCTCGAAAGCGAACTGTTCGGCCATGTCAAAGGTTCTTTTACCGGGGCCCATCAGACCAAACATGGGCTGTTCGAACTGGCCAATCAGGGGACCTTTTTCTTTGATGAGATCACCAATCTCAGTTTAAATATCCAGGCCAAGCTGCTCAGGGTGATTCAGGAACGGGAATTCATGAAGGTGGGCAGCCAGAAGCGCACCAAACTGGATATCCGCATCATTGCCTCCAGTAATCGTGATCTCAACGAGGCCATCAAGGACGGCTCTTTTCGGGAGGATCTGTACTATCGGCTGAGCGTCATTCCCATCCACTTGCCGCCGCTGCGGGAACGGGCCGGGGACATACCGCTCCTGGTTGCACATTTCCTTAATAAATACAGCCAGAAAACCAACCGCCAGACCAAAGGCATTTCCAATCGCGCCATCAAGATGCTGTGCGCCTATTCCTGGCCCGGTAATGTCCGGGAATTGGAGCACACCATTGAACGCATCATCATCCTGGAAGATGGCGACATTATCCTGCCGGAGCATCTGCCCAGCTTTATTTCGCAGCGCCGGGGGGAGTTCCAGGTCTTTTCCGACGAAGACCATACCCTCGAGGAACTGGAAAAGCGCTATATCCAGTTCATTCTGCGGCGCACCAAAGGGAAGCGTCAAGAGGCGGCCCGCATCCTGGGGATCAACCGCAAGACCCTGGGACAGCGGATCAAGAAATATAATCTGCGAGTAAACTGGTAGCATCTGGGGTAATCTTACCCATATTAATGAATATCCCAATAATATTAAGTGATTAAATTATGGCCACCCTGGTCTGTGAGTTACTTCCCCCCTGGTTAAAACCTGCCGAGTCTCTCGCCTTATCAGATAATAATTTATAACTAATTAATAATAATAAGTTTTATCTTTTGGTTGGCCCTGGTACGGCCCTTGCTTTGGTTAAATAACAGAGCTAGTGTTGCCTTGAAATCGCCTATCAGTCGTACTCCAGGTTTTGCTAGGGACGACCCGGCGGGTCGCCCAACCAGGGACATTGAGCCCGGCCATAGACGCGCCAAGATAAGGAGAATTGCATGGAAGCCTTGGATTTTATGACCATTACGCAAAAACGTCGGGACAGCCGTTTTGCCGACCTGATTACCGCCGCCCATGTCAATGTCTGTTATACCTGCGGCACCTGTTCCGGCGGGTGTCCGCTGACCGGCATGGAAAGCACCCGCGATGAACACCTGGACTGTCGCAAGGCCCTGCGCATGGTGCTGTTGGGCATGGAGCAGGAACTTATTGATGCCCGGTTTCCCTGGATCTGCACCGCCTGCTATCGCTGTGTGGCCGGTTGCCCGATGGGGGTGCATCTGACGGAGATTTGGTATCGGGCCAAGGCCCTGCGGCCCCGCGACCAGGTTCCCGGGGTGCTGCATAAGGGCGTGGAGATGTGCCTCCAGACCGGCAACAATATGGGCATTCCCACCGAAGACTACGTCGAAACCATGCAGGATCTGGCCGAGGAATTGGCCGAAGAAGAATGTCCCGGCTTTGAAATTCCCCTGGATAAAGTCGGGGCGGAATACCTCTTCTTTGAAAATTCCAAAGAGGTTTTTGCCGATTACGAAGATTTAAAATGGTGGTGGAAGATTTTTTACGCGGCTAAGGCCGATTGGACCACCTCCTCTACCAACTGGGAGTCGGTAGATTGGGGACTTTTTACTTGCAACTGGGAGGCCAGCAAAGAAATTGCCCGGCGCAAAGTGGAAAATATGAAGCGCTTGCAGGCCAAGACCATGATCCTGCCCGACTGTGGCGGGGCTTCGATGGGGACCCGGCTTAACATTGAACAGTATTTCAAGCACGAGTTCGGCCCTGAAACCGGCCACGATTATGTCTATTTCTTTGATGTGCTGCTCAATTTTTTGCAACAGGGGCGCATCCGGGTAGATAAATCGGTACATGCCGACCAGATCTTCACCTGGCATGACTCCTGTAAACATGGCCGGGTGGCGAGAATCTATTGGGGGGATGACTGTTTTGATAAGGCGCGGGAAATCCTCAGTTATTGCTTTGACATGAAGAACTTCCGGGAGATGCCCCATAATCGCATGAATGCTTATTGCTGCGGTGCCGGAGCCGGCAACTGGCCCGGCCCCTTCCAGGCCGAGAAGACCGAACACGGCCGCTATAAGGTGGAGGATATCAAAGCTACCGGAGCGGAGCTGGTGGTGGTCGGCTGCTCCAATTGCCGCGATCAGATCATGCGCAACCTGAGGAAGGCTTATGACCTCGACATCGAAGTCAAATATCTCTGGGAAGTCGTGGCCGACGCCTTGATATTGGAGGGCTAAAACTAAAAAGTTGGCAGGCAGTTAGCTGGAGATGAGAATACCCACCATCTTTGTGCCTCTGTGTCTCTGTGGTTAAATTTTTTTTATCCACCACAGAGACACCAAGACACAGCGAGTGATTTGTGGCCGACCAGTTCATAGAGCAGGGCTAATAATGTTATCTAACCCAAAGCTTATTCCCGAAGTGCAGTTTATGGCGCAGGTCGAGCAGGACAGCGGCATTGCGGTTTCGGCCTGTTACCAATGTAAAAAGTGCACTAACGGCTGTCCGGTCACCTTTGCCATGGATCTCTATCCCGACCAGGTAATTAGGCTGGTGCAGATCGGACAGCAAAAGGCCGTCCTCAATTGTAGCACTATTTGGGTCTGCTCTGCCTGTGAAACCTGCACCACCCGCTGCCCCAATGAGGTGGATGTGGCCGGCATCATGGATTACCTGAAAGAACAGGCAATAAAGAGTGGGATTGACATTCCCCAGCCCCGCACCTATGCCTTTCATCGGGTGTTTCTGGAGGATATTGGTCGCCGCGGCCGGGTTTTTGAAGGCGGGCTGTTGCCCCGCTATATGTTCCAAAGCGGAGAAATCTGGCGCAAACTCAAGGATCGGGAGCTCAAGGATGACCTGGAATTGGCCTATCACCTGTTCCGCAAAGGGCGGCTGGCGCTCACGCCCCAAGGCATTAGGGCCAGAGCCGCAATCAAGAAAATTCTGGCAAATTCCACCGGGTGAGGATGCCCATGCAAGTCACCTACTACCCCGGATGTTCGCTGGAAGGCACGGCCCGCGATTACGCCGCCTCGCTAACCGCGGTGTGTAAAGCTCTGGGAGTGGAGCTCATCGAATTGGAAGACTGGAACTGTTGCGGCGCTACCGCGGCCCATGCCCTCAACCACCATGCGGCGATTGCCCTGGCGGGCCGTAATCTGGCCCTGGCCGAAAAAGAGGGCCGGGATCTGGTAGTCCCCTGTCCGTTGTGCTTTAACCGGCTTAAGACCGCGGCCCAAGCACTCACCGGAGATAAGCGCCAATCTTATGATTATGCTTTCCAGGGTGACATTAAGATTTACGATCTGGCTGATTTCCTGGCCCAGGAGCCACTGCTCCAACTCCTGGCCAGTAGGGTTAGCCAGCCCCTGCCCGGACTTAAGGCCGTCTGTTACTACGGTTGTATGGCCAGCCGGCCGCCGGGGATCACAGAGGCCCCCGACCACGAGAATCCTACCAGTATGGACCGTATTCTGAGTAAATTAGGGGTGGAGGTAAAACCCTGGTCGTACAAAACCGATTGCTGTGGGGCCAGCCACCTGATCGCCCGCCGCGATATCGTCTTTAAACTGGTGGGCCGACTCTACGATAAAGCCGTAGAAGCCGGGGCCAACTGCATGGTGGTTTCCTGCCAGATGTGCCAGGCCAACCTGGACCTGTATCAGGATAAAATCCTACGGGAGCTGGAACGCTCGTATTACTTGCCGATCTTTTATTTTACTGAACTTATCGGGCTGGCCTTAGGCCTTAGTCAAGCCCGGCAGTGGGGCCACATGCACTTTGTCCCGCCGGCGCGCCTGTTAGCCGGCGTCGGGCTGATATCTTGCTGAACCCGAGAGATAAACGCTGATTAGATCAACATGATTAATACAGAAAATCTTAATTCCCGCCAGTCAGTCAACGCCCCTAATAAAATCGGCGCAGTGGCCGTAGTGGGCGGCGGTATTGCCGGGATGCAGTCGGCCCTGGATCTGGCCCGGAGCGGATTCAAGGTCTATCTGGTGGAGCACAACACCACCATCGGCGGGGTTATGGCCCAATTGGACAAGACCTTTCCGACCAACGACTGTTCTACCTGTATGATTTCGCCCAAGCTCATCGAGGTAGCGGCCAATCCCAACATTGATATCATTACCGGGTCGCTGGTCCAGTCGCTGGAGGGCGAGCCGGGTTATTTTACCCTGAAGGTGGGGCTAAAGCCGCGTTTTATAGATGTAGATAAATGCACCGCTTGTGGTGAATGTGCCAAGGTCTGTCCGGTCACCCTACTTGCCCCCTTTGATGAGGGACTGGGACCGCGCCGGGCCGCGTACCGACACTTCCCCCAGGCCATTCCCTCCGCTTATGCCATTGAAAAATTGGACCGGCCTCCCTGCGTGGCGGCCTGCCCGGCCAGGATCAATGTCCAGGGCTATGTCCAGTTGATTAAGGCGGGCAAGTACGCCGAGGCCGTCAGGCTGATCATGGAACGACTGCCCTTGCCGGGGGTGTTAGGTCGCATCTGTCCCCATCCCTGTGAATATCGTTGCCGCCGCCAGGAGATAGACGAGCCGATGGCCATCTGTAACCTGAAGCGCTTTGCCGCCGATCAGGTGGAACTAGCCAGCATCACTTGGCCGGAGATCACCACTCGACCGGAACGGGTAGCGATCATCGGCTCCGGTCCGGCCGGGCTGTCGTGCGCCTATCATTTGGCTCGGCGGGGCTATCCGGTGACCATTTTCGAGGCCTTGCCGGTTACCGGCGGCATGCTGCGGGTCGGGATTCCCGACTATCGCCTGCCCAAACATATATTGGATGCGGAAATCGATAATATCATGCGCTTCGGGGTAGAAATCAAAACCAATACCGCCCTGGGCCGCGACTTCAGCCTGGACGACCTCTTTGATCAGGGCTACCAGGCGGTCTTTCTAGGTTTAGGTTGCCATCAGGGCCGCGCTCTGGGCATACCGGGAGAGGAGGCGGCCGGGGTGATCCAGGGGGTTGATTTCCTGCGCCAACTAAACCTGGGACAGAAACCTGAGCTGGGCAAAAAATTAGCCATTATCGGCGGCGGCAATGTCGCCTTTGATGTGGCCCGCGCCGCCCGGCGTCTGGGCGCGGAAAGAATCACGATCGTTTATCGCCGCTCCCGGGAGGAGATGCCGGCCCTGGCCGAGGAGATTGAAGCGGCCCTATGCGAGGGCATCAAAATCCACTACTTAGCCGCGCCTGAAAAAGTAGAGGTCCAGGATGGTAAGGTGACGGGTCTGACCTGTATCCGCATGGAACTGGGGCCGCCTGATGCTTCGGGTCGCCGCCGCCCCGTTCCCCTCACCGGCTCGGAGTTTTTTTTGGAGGTCGATATGATCCTGCCGGCGGTGGGGCAGGCCGCAGACTTGACCGGCGTAGCCGATACTAATATTCAAACCACCCGTTTCGGGACTGTGGAATTGGATCCGGTGACTTATCAGACCTCCCGGTCCGGAGTATTTGCCGCGGGGGATGTCCATACCGGTCCCTGGGTGGCAATCGGCGCCATTGCCGGAGGGCTGGAGGCCGCGGAATCAATTGACCGGTATTTACAGGGTCGGGATTTAACCGCGGGACGGGATCTGGGTGCGGAAGCTCAGGCCCTGGCTGATTGGGCGGAAATTCCGCTGGATAAGGAAAAGCAACCCCGGCGGGCTATGCCAGTCCTGCCCGCCGAACTCTGCGGCAACAGTTTTGATGAGGTGGCCCAGGGCTATACCATCGAGCAGGCCCAGGCCGAAGCGGCCCGCTGCCTCAATTGTGGCGTTTGTTCGGAGTGTATGCAATGTGTGGCGGCCTGCCAGGCCGGGGCCATTGACCATGGCATGTTACCCCAGACCATTAATCTCGAGGTCGGGGCGGTGATCCTGGCCCTGGGTTTCCGGCCCTTTGACGCCTCCCGCAAAGGAGAATATGGTTACGGCCGCTATCCCAATGTCATCACCAGCCTGGAATTTGAACGGATGCTGTCGGCTTCTGGACCTTTACAAGGCCATCTCCAGCGCCGCTCGGACGGTAAGGAGCCGGTTAAAGTGGCCTGGATTCAATGCGTCGGCTCGCGCGATGCGGCCTGCGGTCAGGACTATTGTTCTTCGGTGTGCTGCATGTATGCGATTAAACAGGCGATCATCGCCAAAGAGCATGATCCCCGGATCGAGCCGACCATCTTTTTCATGGACCTGCGAGCGCATGGCAAAGGCTTCGACCGCTACTATGAGCGGGCCCGGACCGAACACGGGGTGCGCTTCGTGCGCAGTATGATTTCACGGGTAGCGGAGAACCCCATTAGTCACGATCTGGAGATTCACTACCTGGATGAAGCCGGCCAGTTCCAGGATGAGCGCTTCGACCTGGTCATTCTATCGGTGGGCCTGAAGCCCCATCCGGCCAGTATCAGTATCGCCCGCAAAATGAACCTGGAGTTGGACCACTTTGCCTTTGCCCAACCCCGGCCGTTTGATCTGATTGCCACTTCCCGAGAAGGGATTTATACCTGCGGCGTATTCCAGTCCCCTAAAGACATACCCGAGACCGTGGCCCAGGCCTCGAGCGCCGCGTGCCAGGCCCAGCGTCTGCTGGCCGCGGCCCGCGGTACCCTGGCCCGGGAGATCGTCTATCCCGCGGAGCGACCGGTACAGGGGCAGGAACCACGCATCGGCGTCTTTGTCTGCCATTGTGGGATTAACATTGCCGGGGTGATCGATGTCAAGGCAGTGGCCGAGTACGCCCAGACCCTACCTCACGTGGTTTATACCACGGACTACCTGTTTACCTGTTCCACCGACTCCCAGGCCAGAATGATCGAGATCATTGACGAATATCAGCTTAACCGGGTGGTGGTGGCTTCGTGCTCGCCGCGCACCCATGAACCGCTGTTCCAGGATAATCTGCGTCAGGCCGGACTCAACAAATACCTGTTTGATATGGCCAACATCCGGGATCAGTGTTCCTGGGTGCATCAACAGGAGCCGGAGGCCGCCACCGAAAAAGCCAAAGACCTGGTGCGTATGTCAGTCTCGCGGGCGGCGCGGCTGGAACCCTTGCCGGAACACGCGGTTACCGTGACCCAGAAGGGATTGGTGATCGGGGGTGGGGTGGCCGGTCTGAGTGCGGCTCTGGCCCTGGCCGATCAAGGTTTCGGAACCACGCTGGTGGAGAAAACCGACACGCTGGGAGGTGAAGCCCTGCACCTCTATTTCAACGCTCAGGGTGAAGATGTCCAGAATTTTGTCCAGACGCTGATCGGTCAGGTAAAAAACCATCCTAAAATCAGCTTATTAACCGGTGCCGAAGTTATCGACACCAGGGGACATCTGGGAAAATTTGTCAGCCGGATCAATGCTGACGGGCAAATACAGGAGGTGGAGCACGGCGCCACCATCGTGGCCACCGGGGCCAGCGAATATCGCCCTAGCGAGTATCTCTACGGCCAGCACCCGCAGGTCTGGACCCAACGGGAATTCCACGGCTTTTTGGGAGCTAGCGACGCGCGTCTCAACCAAATTGATAGCCTGGTAATGATCCAGTGTGTGGGATCACGTGAGCCGGAGCATCCTTATTGTAGCCGTATCTGTTGTACCCAGGCGATCACCAATGCCCTTAAGTTTAAGGAGCTGAATCCCCAGGCGGCGGTTTATGTGCTCTATCGCGACATCCGGACCTTTGGCCTTAATGAACTCTATTACCAGCAGGCCCGGAAGGCGGGAGTTCGGTTTGTCCGTTTTGATCTGGCTCAGAAACCAACCGTAAAAGCTGACAGCGAGGCCTTGGTGGTCAATGTCTTTGATCAGAACATGCACGCCGAACTGGAGATTCCGGTCAGCGCCGTGGTCTTAAGCGCCGCGCTGCGGCCGCGGGCGGAAAGCAAAGCCCTGGCCGGCACCCTGAAACTCCCCTTGGACCAGGATGGCTTTTTGCTGGAGGCCCACGTCAAGCTCCGGCCCCTGGATTTCACCAATTCGGGCTATTTTCTATGCGGTTTGGGGCACGGTCCCAAGTTTCTGGAGGAGTCCATTGCCCAGGCCCAGGGCGCGGCCAGTCGGGCGGCTACTATCCTGGCCCAGGAGAAGATGTTTGTCGGCGGTCAGGTCGCCACCGTGGACCGGGAGAAGTGTGTAGTCTGTATGACTTGCGCCCGGACCTGCCCCTTTGGAGTGCCCAAAGTCGCGGCCGACGGCTTTATCGAGATTGATCCGGCGGAATGTCAGGGTTGCGGCAACTGCGCCAGCGCCTGCCCGCGGCGGCTCATTCAAGTGCAGCATTTAAAAGACGATCAGATCCTGGCGGAAACCATGGTGGTCTGCCCTTTAGACCAACTGATCGATGACTTACAACGCCAAGTAGCGTGAGGGAAATGAACCCAGCCATTACTAACAACAACGATTGGCAGCCTAAAATTGTGGCACTGGTATGCACCTACTGCACCTATACCGCGGCGGATATGGCTGGCTCCCTGCGGCTGCAATATCCGCCCGAAGTGAGGATCGTCAAGCTACCCTGCACCGGCAAGGTGGACACCATCCATTTGCTCAAAACCATGCAAACCGGGGTCGATGCCATCCTGGTGGGCGGTTGCGAAGCGGGGGACTGCCATTTCCGGGAGGGTAATCTGCGCGCCCGCGAGCGGGTGGAATATACCAAAGCCTTGCTGGCCGAAGCCGGTATTGCGGGCGAACGACTGGAAATGTACCACATCGGGGCCTCGGATGCGCCCCAGTGGGTGGCGCGGGTCAATGAAATGGTAGCCCGAGTTAAAAAACTGGGGCCCAATCCCCTGCGTTTACACCAGGCCGCCGGTGGAATTGAAAATCAGAGACGGGCAGTGGCCTGAGGCGTCAAAGTATGGAGAAGAAAACGTGATTATTGCCCAGCGCAAGCCCCTGGCCGAGATCAAGGACAGCCTTAAAGGCTATCAGCGGGTGCTGATCGTCGGCTGCGGCACCTGTGTCGCCGTCTGCCTGGCCGGTGGCGAGCGGGAGGTCAAGCTGTTGGCTTCGCAGTTGGAAATCGCCTCCCAACTCGCCGGCCAACCCTTGTTTATGGGCGAAGCCACCGTGGAGCGCCAATGTGACCGCGAGTTTCTTTACGAAATCAGGCATCTGGTAAAAGATTATGATGTTTTGGTGTCCCTGGCCTGCGGGGTCGGAATCCAGTTCCTGTCTGACCGCTACCCGGACAAGGTAGTGCTGCCGGGAGTGGACACCACCTTCATCGGCGCCAATGAAGAGCCCGGCTACTGGACCGAGCGTTGCCGCCTGTGCGGCTCCTGCTACTTGGCGCTGACCGGCGCGGTGTGCCCGATCACCATGTGCCCCAAAAGCCTGCTCAACGGACCCTGCGCCGGGACCCGCGCGGGTAAATGCGAAGTTAACCCGGATAAGCCCTGCGCCTGGACGATGATTTATGAACGGCTGGAAGCCTCCGGCCGCCTGGCTCAGATCGCAGATATTGTCCCTCCCCGGGATCACCGCCGGGCCGCGCACCCGGCGACTCAGATTCACCAGGCCTATAAAAGAAGATACTCGGCCCATGAGTAAGTTCCAGAACGCTTTAGAGTCCGGCAAATTTGTGATCACGGTGGGACTTGCACCCCCTCCAGGCGTGAACCCTGAATCTTTGCGACGCCAAGTTAACATCTTAAAAGACTGCGTCGACGCCTTGGCGATCTCTGACAATCGCGGGGCTAATCTGGCCATGGGGGCGCTGGCCGCCAGCGTCCTGGCCCGTGAACAAGGGGGCGAAGTTATTTGTACCTTTAACTGCCGGGACCGCAACCGTCTGGCCCTGGCTGCCGGGCTGCTGGGGGCCTATGCCTTGGGAATTGAGAACATTTTATTAGTCAGCGGCGATTACCTGAGCTTTGGCAACATCCCGGAGGCCATGCCGGTGTTTGATCTGGATTCGGTCCAGGCGCTGACAATGGCCCGGTCGCTGGAAAACGGCCAAGTCCAGGGCGGCAATGATCTGAACGGCGCGCCCAGGTTTTTTTTGGGGGCAGTGGCCAACCCTGCGGCCCAGCCCCTCCAACCGCAGATGATCAAGTGTCTGAAAAAAATCCGGGCCGGCGCGGATTTTCTTATTACCCTGGACGGTTACGACCTTAACAAGCTGGAGGCCTTTGTGGCTCATATTAGGCAACAAGAGGTCAAATTGCTGGTCGGAGTGCGGCTGCTCGGGAAGGGCGATGTAGAGTGCCAGGCCACTAATAATCCTCCGGGCAACCTCATTCCCCCAGAGATCATGAACGAATTCCAGGGACTGGATGAGACTCAAGCCCTAACCCGCGGGAAACAGCGGGCCATCGAAATGATCCGAGCTATCAAAGATAAAGGGTTGGCTCACGGCGTCCACCTAAGGGCAGATCATCATGTGGAGATCATCCCGGAGGTTATCGCGGCGGTGGAATTGTAAAAATACGGCCTGGGGGGCAGCATTTACTTGGATGCTTAAATGGGTAAGACCAAAAAGGTATTGGTAGTAGGCGGCGGCATCGCCGGGATGACTACGGCCTGGGAACTTTCCAAACTGAAGGTTGATGTGCTCCTCATTGACCAGGGCCCGTTTTTAGGTGGTCATGCCGCCCAGTTGGCCTGCAAGGCTACCGACCGCTGTCTCAAGTGCAACAACTGTCTGGTCGAGCAGCGGCTGCGGGAAGTTAGCCGCGCTCCGGGCATCGACCTCAGCTTGCAGACCCGGCTTAGCTCCGTGGCCCGTCAGCATGGCAGGTTCCAGGTCACCCTGCATCAGGCGCCGCGTTATATCGACCCAGACCAATGCACCAATTGCGGCATCTGTTACGAGAAATGTTTAGGCGTGGCCGAGGGCGCTATCCGGCACGGCCCATCTTCCCAGAATCATCCATTTTACGTTATCCATCCCGAACAGTGTCTATGCGACAGTTTGGACCAGGCCCGCCGGTGTCAAGGGGCCTGCCCGGAAGGGGCTATTGATCTGGATCGGCAGGGTGCGGAATTAACCTTAGGGGTGGACGGCATCGTGCTGGCTACCGGGTATGTGCCTTTTGATCCGCGGGAAAAGGCCCACCTCAATTTTGATGCCTATCCTAATATGATCACCGCCCTGGAGCTGGAGCGCCGCCTGCGCGAGCAGGGCGGGGTGCTGCGCCCCGCGGACGGCCCACCGCCCCAGGATATCGCCTTTGTGCAGTGTGTGGGCAGCCGCGACCTTAGTCTTAAGCATAACTTCTGCTCCCGGGTGTGTTGCGGCTATGCCTTGCGCCTAGGACTGAAGCTCAGTCATGCCCGACCAGAGACCAGGGTCGCGGTTTTTTATATGGATCTCCAGAACTTCGGCAAAGATTTTGAGCGGTTCAGGCGGGAAGTGAACGGTAGGATCAGGTTAATTCGCTCTATGCCCGGCGATTATTTTCCCGCGTCCCAGGACCAGATTGCGGTGCGGTATTTTGATCTGGAGCAGCGGACGGTGATCAGTGAAAACTTCGACCTGGTAGTGCTGTCGGTGGGAATTATGCCCCGACCGGAGAATCAGGCTTTGGGTCAGATGCTGGGTCTGAAACTGAATGAGCACGGGTTCTACGTCCCTGAGGAGGAAGATGATTCCCCGGGAGTGGTGGTCGCCGGCACCGCAACCGGCCCTATGGACATTGCCGAATCCATTACCCAGGCAGCTCAGGCCGCGGCCCGGATGGCCCGCCATTTAGGAGTCTGGCCATGAGTACCGGGGTTCGGATCGGCTTTTTCTGGGATCGCGACGGCCACCTCCAGAAGACCCAAGTGGACGTCGAGCATATGCATAAGGTAGCGGCGGCTCACTCCCAGGTCCAGCTAGTTCAGGAAGTAGAGCAGATTTACACCGCCGCGGGCCTGGCTCAAATCAAAAGACACCGGGATGAATATAACTTAGATGGCGTGTTGCTGGCTAGCGGCCACCTTACCCCTGTGGCCCCCACCTGGGCGGCACGGCTGGCGCAGGCGGGCCTCAATCTGGAGGCGACCGAACTGGTGGACTGGCAGGAGATGGTGTTCGAGGCTGATCAGGACCGGGAGTGGACCAACCAGAAGGCCGAGGTCGCGGTGCGCCGGGCGATTGCCCGACTCGTTCATAAAACTATCCTCCAGCTTCAGGAAGTTATAGTCTCCCAGACGGTATTGGTACTCGGGCAGGGCTGGAGCGCGCTTCACGCGGCTGCCGAACTTTCGTCTTGGGGCCTCAAAGTGCTGCTGGTCACTTCTCACTCCGAACTGGGAGATAAACGTGACGCCCGCGGCTATACCAGGGAAACCGCCAAGGCCTTAGATCAGTTGCTATCGGCGGTGCTTCAACATCCCGGCATTGAAATCCGGTTTGCCAGTCAGATCGTCGAATTTGACGGCGTTGCCGGACAGTACCGGGCGCTTGTCGCAGATGCCACCGGCGGCCAACAAGAATATCAGGTGGGCGGCGTAATCCTGGCCCTGGAACCCGAGCTGACCGTTGATTGGGCGGCCTGGGGTCTGAGGCCGGCGGAGCGGGTCAGGTCACTGGCCGATCTGGAAGCCCAATTGCACTTTGAAAATAACTCAGCGCCATTGCCGACGCTGACCGCGGTAGACGCGGCCCCGGTGCTTTTTCTGCTGGGATTTACCCATAATTCCTCCCCGGTGTCGCAGCGCCGCGCCTTTCGGGCCGCCCTGGAATTGGTGGAAAACCACGGACGGCGGGTCCTGGTGGTGCTCGACCACTTCAAGGTGGCGGAGGAGGGTCTGGAGGCGCTTTCCCAGCAGGCCCGGCAGGCCGGGGTGGTCTTCGTTAAGGTCACCGGCAGTCAGCCGGTTATCGCCATGACCGATGAGGCCCTGACGGTTCGCTTTTTCGACGAGGTCATGAACCAGGAATTAGTAGTGCAGCCCCAATTGATTGTCCTGGAAGAAGCCCTGCGACCGCCGCCCGAGGCCCCGGAGCTGGAAAAAACTCTGGGAATTCTAGCCGACAGTCAGGGTTTTTTTCAAGGTGATCACGTCTATAACCTGCCGATTTACACCAACCGCACCGGGGTGCTGGCGGTCGGTCCGGCCCGTGGGCCTAGCAGCCTGACGGAAAGCTTCCAGGAGGTCCGGGAGGCTGCCCTCTATCTATACAGGCTACTTGGGGCGGGTCATATCCCCGCGGCCTTGGACCGGATTAGATTAGACCGAAAAAAGTGCGCCATTTGCCTGACCTGTTACCGTCTCTGTCCCCACCGGGCTATCTCGGTGGTCCACCGCCGGCCGGTGTTCTCCGATCTGGCCTGTAAAGTTTGCGGCCTTTGTGCCGTGGAATGTCCTATGGCGGCAATTCAGCTGTACCGCTATCACGATCAACAATTCCAGGCTGAACTTAGATCATTAGCTTCTTTTGCGACCCCAGTCTCGGCAGCTTACCACCCCCTGATCGTCGCCTTGGGCTGCCGGAATTCGGCTAGGGAAGCAGCTCGGCTGGCCGCCTATCGGAAATTGCCGGTACCCCTGGGGCTGGAACTGATTGAGGTCCCTTGCGCCGGGAAGGTGGACCTGGACTATGTCATGACCGCGTTTAAAGCCGGCGCTGATGGAGTAATGGTGCTGGCCTGCCATCCGGGGAGTTGCAAATCCTTCCAGGGCAGCCCTCGGGCCTGGGAGCGGGTGGCATGGTGGCAGGAATGTTTGGGTGAGGCCGGACTGGAACCGGAACGTCTGATTTACCGCGGCTTGGCTCCGGGAATGAGCCAGGAATTTACCCGTCTGGCCCAGGAATTTGAAGCCAAGCTGCTGGAAATCAAGGAGAGTCCCGTGCGCCAGGCCCTTCGCTTTCAGAAAACCGCTTGAGCAGAGGAGACACTATGGCCGATATCAATCTGGCCCGACAACTTCCCGACGTCCTGAGCATCCCCCATGCTTGCTACACCTGTAGCACCTGTGCCTCCCGCTGTCCGGTCTCCGGCATCGATGGTCTGGACCCCCGCCAGGCCGTCCGGATGCTCGCCTATGGAATGGATCAGGAATTGATCGACTCGCGTTTCCCCTGGATCTGCACTTTGTGCGGGCGCTGCGAGTCCGCCTGTCCCATGAATGTGCCGTTACTAAAGATTTTACGCACCGCCCGCGGCCTCAGAAACCGGGATAAGGTGCCCGGCCCGATTCATAAGGGTGTGATTATGGACCTGGAGCGCGGCAATAACCTGGGAATTCCCCAGGAAGACTTCCTCTTTCTGCTCAACGACTTGGGTTATGAACTGGAAGACGAGGGCTTTCCCGGATTTTATGTGCCGATTGACCAGGCAGGGGCCAATTTCCTGGTGACCATCAATTCCAAGGAACCCTTTGCCGAGCCTGATGACCTGAAGTTTTGGTGGAAGATCTTTTATGCCGCCAAAGAAAGCTGGACGGTGCCCGCGGTGCACTGGGAGGGGGTCAATTGGGCGCTGTTCTCCGGCGATGATGAATCCATGCGGGAATTGGTGGGACGGATTGTCGCCAACATGCAGCGGCTCAAAATCCCCAATCTGCTCTTGCCGGAATGAGGCCACGCCTACTACGCGACCAGGTTAGGTCTCGCCACATGGTTTAAAGAGGAAAGTCAGCACTTCCGGATCTGGAGCATCTTTGACGTGCTCAAGCATTATTTTGATACCGGCCGTATTCGGGTAGATAAATCCCGACACCCGGAACTGGCCACCTACCATGATCCGTGCAATTATGGCCGCAAATCGCTGCGAGCCTTTGGCCAGGGCTATTTTGAGGAGCCGCGCGACATCCTCTCCCAATGTGTGGAACACTGGGTGGAGATGTATCCCAATCGGGTTGAGCAGTTCTGCTGCGGCGCCGGCGGCGGGGCCTGGGCCATGCCCTATGATAAAGAACGCATCTATTACGGTCGGATAAAGGCCGAGCAGATCCGGGAAGCCGGTGCTAAACTGGTAGTCACTCCCTGCCATAACTGTCGGGACCAGATCATGAAGAGCCTGATCAAGGAATATCATCTCGATATCGAGGTCAAGTACTTATGGGAACTGGTTTCCGAGTCGCTGATTGTCGAACCCTGGAGTGAAGCGGAGATTGCCTCGGCCCGTCAGCAACAGGAACTACAGGGGAAGAGATTGTATTTTGAACCGCGCTACTGACAGCCGCAAGGGGGATAACCGCCTAAATAATAGTTGAAATTGGCATTCATATCGGTCACGGCGGTTTAACCTCAGAGTGCCACTTCCACAGAAGGAAGAGGGCCGGAAAGATGAGAAGCGCCAACAATAGGACAGTGATTATCCCACCTACAATGGAGGCGGCGCGGCGTTTGGCCACCTCGGAACCGGTGGCCGTGGCCCAATTGATTTTTAGAAACTCAGAACTCCCAGCGCAGCACCCCGCTGACTTGGTGGGCCGTGTAGTTGCCGCGCCCCACCTCGGCGTTATAGTTGGCCTCGAGACACAGGTTAGGCTTGATCCCCACTGCCACCCCGGCGCCGACTACCGCAAAATCGCGTTGCGGGGATTCGGTGCGATAGGAAAAGTTGCCGCCGGTAGGGCTCAACCGGGCGTTAAGTCCCCGGCTGTCATTGGAAAATTCATGCTGGTAGGAAGCCGAAACTTGCGGCACCACTCGGGCCTTCCCGGCCTTAAAGGGACAACTGAGCCGGGCTCCCACCCCGGTCTGGAGCGATTCCGCTTCCTGGTTGCCGACCGTCAGGTTCAAGGCCCCGGCTCCGGTTTCGGTAAAACTCCCGGCCCAGGCCTTGGCGTAATTCAGGGACACCGCGGGCGTTAAAATCACTCGTTTAACCTTGATATCGTAACCCGCCTCGGTGGCGAAATTGATCTGGCTGCCGTTTACCGAGCTCTTGGCGACCCGTCGGAGGCCGCCGAAAGAGAAGCGGCGTTCCATATCGTAGAGGTTGAGGGTATAGCCGAAAGCGCCCATCACATAGAAATTTCCGGGATAATAGGTGCCATAGACCAAGAAGGGGATACTGTCGGCCTCGGAGTTGCCGCCGGAGCCATTAAAGTCGGTGGAAGTGTGATAATAACCCGTGCCTACCCCTAAGATCAAGTTATCCCGCAAGCGATAGTCAACTCCAGCGGTGAAGCCAAAAATATCAAAATCATAACCGGTCTGATTGAGCGTAGTATCCTGGTCTCCAAAAGTGCCCAAGAAATCGGTGTAGATACTCCAGGGACGATTGGCTTCCCTGTTTTCCCGGGCGGACAGCAGGCCGCCCACATCAGCGCCGTTGTAAGCCAGCATCAGACCTGCCAGCCGAGAACCGCTAACTCGCGGCGCCCCGGCCCCGCCACCGCCAGTCCAGCGCTGGTAGGTGAGGCGGTTGGCCAGGCTGCGCCAGTGCATCATGGCTCCTGCCAGGCTCATCGCGGGTAGGGCCTGAGCCTTATCCGGGGAAATCTGCTGATAGGCCGTGGGCAGGGCACTGGCCGGCATGACGGTCAGGGTGTCCAGGACCTGGGCCAGGTCGCCGGTGGCGGTATCCCGGACGCCGTTTAGCATAATACCAACATTATGTTGGTTGGCCGTCAAGGGGACCCCAGGGTTGGCAAAGTCGCGGCCGTAGCGCATCAGGTCGATGCTGGTGGGATGATATAACAACTTCCAGGTGATGTTTGATAAGATATTGGCAAACGTGCCGGTGACCCCCCCAGTGGCGGTGATGATGCCGGGGAACACCTGGTTATAGGGCGGATTATAGCCGCCCAAGAGCACCGGTTGCAGGGTGCCATCCACCTGTGCCGTACCATCGACCGCGATGATATCGTAATCGGTCGCCGAGGCGATCTCGACCACATAGGTACCAAGAGCGTTTTGGGTGTAAGACCCCGTGACGTTTAGGGTACCGGTGGAAGTGCCCGGGTTGACCGTGCCAGTATTGGTCAGATCGCCATCAATCAGCCCAAACCCGGTAAGCGTGCCAAAGTTATCCAACCAACCCCTGAAAGTCCCTCCCCGCAGGTTAAAGGTGCCGTAATCCAGGCTGCCGTCAGTGTGGGTGAAAAGGCCGCCGGTATTCAAAAAGATGGTCCCAGCGCTCAGGATGCCGTAGTCTAGATCGTACTCCCCGACGCTGCCCGGATTGGCTGCCAACGTCAAAGTGGATGCTACCCTGTGTTCGCCGCCCACTTGGATAAAGGTACCGACGCCGGATTGGCCCACAATGGTGTTGGTGGTGGACAGGAAACCGTCCTGTAGATTAAAAGCGCCGCGGCCGTTGGCACTTGCACCCAGGGTTAGGGTGTTAGCCACCGTATGGGTGCCACCGATTTGGGCGAAGGCGCCCATAGCGCCAGTGTCTTCGAGAATTTCGTTGGTGGCGCTCAGACTGCCGCCCCATTGGGTTATGGTACCGCCCTGATCGAGTAGCAGACCCTGGCCGTTAAAACTCAGGCTATCCCCAGCGTACAGGGTAAGTGTGGAATAATGGGCCATGCCGTTGCCGGCGGTAAAATCGGCATTGAAGTTGGCCGTGCCGTAGTTCAACAGCCGACCGGTAAAGGTACCGCTATTATAGTTGTAGGTACCCCGGTTTTCCAGACAGCCCTGCACTTCGCCGCCCTGGTGAAAGAAGGAAGTAAAATTCAGGGTGCCGCCGGTCTGATTGAAAATGCCCCCAGGATTCAGGATGATTTCGTTGGCGGTCAGGGTGCCGCCTTGGAGGTTATAGATCCCGGAGCTGCCAGGATCTTCAGCAACTCTTACCTGATTGTTAACAAAGTGGGTGCCGCCGGTCTGATTGAAGGTGCCGGTTCCGGTAATGCCTACCAGGGTATAGCTGGTCGCCAGGGTGCCGCCCGACAGATTATAAGTGGCGTTGCCAGTGTTCAGGTCGGCCAGACGGAGGTCCCCGTTAATGGTATTGGTGCCGCCGGTTTGGTTGAAGGTGCCGGTGCCCTCATAGCCGATATAAAGATCAACCATGTTCAGGGTGCCGTCCTGTAAATTATACTCTCCCCGGCCCCCCAAATCACGGCCCACCCCCAGATGCTCGTTCAGGGTGGTGTTGCCGCCCATCTGGTTGAAGATACTGGTGCCCGCCTGGCTGTTGACAAAAATGCCATTTAGAAAAAGATCGGTGCCAGCACTCTGATTGAAGACCGCAATGCCTTGCCTGCCAACATTGATTTGGGCGATCGTTGGATCTAGAAAGGCAAGATTTCCGGCTTGCAGATTAAAGGTTGCTTGGCCGGTAGGCTCGTCGGCCAGGTTGATATTGTTGGTGATGACAGTACCCCCGGTCTGATTGAAGGTGCCGGTCCCTTCATAACCGACGTATAGCTCTCCGACGGTGAGGTCCCCGCCTTGCATATCATAAGTGCCGGTGCCGCCGACCCCGCGGGCCACGCCCAGGTGATCGGTGACGTTAATGGTGCCCCCGGTTTGTCGGAATTCGCCGTTGCCGGCCTCTCCGACAAACAGATCAGCGCCCGTGGTAAGGGCCCCGCCGGTGAAGTTATAGGCCCCGCGGCCGCCCGCCGACTGCCCCAGAGTCAGGCTGTTGGCCACTAATTGCCCGCCGCCGGACTGGTTGAAGGTCCCGATGCCTTCATTGCCGACAATGGTATAGGAAGTGGTCAGGATGCCGTCGCCTTCCAGATTGTAGGCTCCTTCACTGCCCGCCACATACCCCAGAATCAGGTCATTGCCTGTCACGTGCATACCGCTCGCCTGGTTGAAAGCACCGATGCCGCCAAAACCTACAAAGCTATAGTTGGTAATCAGGGTGCCCCCTTGCAGGTTATAGGCCCCGCTGCCGCCTACATCCGTCCCCAACCCTAGGTCATTGGTGACCATGACGGTGGTGAAGACGGGGGTGTTCTCCGACTGGGTGAAGGTACCGGTACCTAATTCCCCTATCATCAGATTGTTGGCGGTAAGGTCGCCGCCTTCCAGGTTATAGGTGCCGGTGCTGCCGGTCTGACTCCCCAGGTAGAGGTAGTCCGTGGCCGAGAGGGAACCGTCGGTCTGGTGCACCGACCCCTGGTGGGTATCCCCCACGTAAATCGTTCCGGCCTGCAGCTCGCCCTCAGGAACCGGCTGCCCCAGATTTAGGGTCATTGTGCCAATACCGGTGGCGTTAATTCTGATAACGCTCAAACTTGGGGCAGCAGGGAAGATATTGCGGTAAGCCGCGGTACGATTGTTGGCGTCATCCTGTTCCAGAAAAGCGCTGTCATCATTATTCGGTACCCCGTTCGGATTCCAGTTGGTGGCCGTGCCCCAATCCTGGACGCCCGGAGCGCCGACCCAGTAATAGTCTATTTGAGCAAAGGCGGACTGAACCAGAAGACCAACCACCAGCCACCCCGCCAGCAGAAGAACCTGCGGCCATCTCGAACCGATACTCCTATAGACTTTCATAAGTTCTCCTTTTAAATAGGCTTTTGAGCAATCAAGCTGCGCGTCCTTCAATTGCCGATAAATAGCCCCTTTGTTCCAGTCGAATTATTCTCCGTTTGAAACCCCTTATCTTCTAAAGCAAAATGGCCAGAAATAGTGAAGAGGAATAATAATCTTACTTTAATAGACAAACTTTTTTTTGCATATTTAAGTTATTTAGTCAATTATTTTTTGCTCAAACTAAAATTGTCATGACAACAACAATTATTATATGCCGCCAATATGAGCTATGGTTATTTTTTCTAAAATTGGCGCTCAAGGTAGAGACCGCTAGGCTGTTAGCTAACCCCCAGTTTGTGGAAATGTGATAGGTTCGTTGTCGTGGTAAAAAATAAGTAACCGTACGGGGCGCTTTTCGGATCCGATAATTAAATTGCTTTGGAGATAAAAAATCTGTTATGTTTGGTGCATGGCTGCCGAAATTTGTTTTTCCGGTATTGACGACTAGTTGGCACCGTACGCGCCATATTTTCGTCGATCGGAAGGAAGGGAGCCGCCACAGTGTTTGTGTCTCCCGGCAATACTTTGGGTTGTTGGGGAAAGTGGCAAATTGCCAGGTAGGGGTCAGTTTGACTTACATGGGGCAAGAAGTGTCCTGGCTTTATGCCTGGGACTTGTTTGTTCCCCCATCTTGGGACCATGCTGAGGCCCCCCTTTTCCGAAGCTGCCCGAAGATCATTCCGCACCGCTAAAGGTTGCGGAATTGGCCTCGCGGGTGGAGGAACAGGTCTGGGAACATCTAAAGTGGCGCGGAGATAGCCGCGGCCGGCCCTGGGTTATCGCAACGGTATGGTCCCAGAAGAGGTGTGGTTGATCATAGAGAGGCGTTGAAGATTAATCGAGTTAAGGGTGCTTGAGATTCAAGGGCTAGAGGTCTATTACGGCCACATCCCGGTTTTGCAGCAGGTTTCTTTTCAGGTGCCGGAAGGGCAAATTGTTACCCTGATCGGCGCCAACGGGGCTGGCAAGACCACCACCATCCGGGCTATCACCGGGCTAATCGCGCCGCGCCAGGGGCGGATCAGATTTGCTGGCCAAGAAATCCAGGGGCGTCCGACCCATACCCTCATGCGTCTCGGGCTGGCGGTTTCTCCCGAAGGTCGGCGCATCTTTGCCAATCTGAACGTTAAAGAAAATCTGCTTCTCGGCGGTTATCATCGGCGGGATGGCCAGGATTGGCGTCAGGACCAGGAATGGATTTTTCGATTATTTCCACGGCTGCAAGAACGTCTAGAGCAACCCGCGGGTACCTTGAGCGGCGGCGAGCAACAGATGCTGGCCCTGGCCCGGGCCTTGATGTCGCGTCCCCGCCTACTGCTACTGGACGAGCCTTCACTGGGGCTGGCCCCTCTTCTGGTAAAGGAGTTATTTAAAACTCTAAAGCACATTCATCGCCGGGGCATCACTCTATTGCTGGTAGAGCAAAACGCCTTTGCGGCTCTCCAGATCGCCCACTATGGTTATGTCCTGGAAACCGGACGAATCGTCTTGGAAGGCCCTGGTCCTGAATTACTCCACCACCCGCAGGTTAAAGCAGCCTATCTGGGGGAGCAGGAGATTTCCCATCCTTAAACGCAAATCTTTGGGTTATGCCCCGGTATTGCTAGTAGTGCCCAGATAATGCAGCCCCCGGGTCAGATAATGCAGACCGGAGGCGATAGTCAGGATGGCGGTGAGCCAGAAACAACCGGTAAGCACCACGTCCGGGAAAAGCCAGAACTCTTGGAGGAGAACCAGAAAGACCGCCAAAACTTGCAGTGTCGTCGCCCACTTACTGGCCTGGGAGGGCTGGATTGGCACCTGGACCTCAAACAGCTTTAGAACCATCACCCCGCCCAGAATTACCACATCCCGGCTGATCACCAGCACCGCCAGCCAGGGAGGAATTTTATGAAAGACGCTTAAAGTCACAAAGCTGGAGGAGATTAACAGCTTATCGGCTACCGGGTCCAGGTAGGCCCCTAAAGGCGACTTTAACTGCCAAGTCCGGGCAATCAAGCCATCGACCAGATCGGTGATCCCCGCCAGCACAAAAATGATCAGAGCTCGATCATAGTTGCCCTGAATCAGGAAAATAATGATAAGCGGGGTCAAAAGAATCCGGACCATGGTTAACAGATTGGGGATGGTCAGGGTCGGGTTGGTTTTAGGGGATTTACTTACCACTGGAGCAGAATTTCCAATTTTTTGGTTTAATTTACCAAATTTATAGAAAAAAAGCCAATTATCTGAAAATTTTTTATTCCAGCCCGTAAATTATGTTTGAAAGAATCCCCTCAACAACTCTCTGGCCGGGGGCCAGTAGTCGGGCTCCAGCCATCTAATCTCGGGGTCGGCCCTAAACCAGGTCAACTGGCGCTTGGCATAACGTCTGGTATCCCGTTGCAGTTGCTCAACGATCGTCTCCCACTTTTCATTACCGCGCAAATAAGCGATGAGATGGCGATAACCCAGGGCCTGGAATGGTTTTAAACCGGGATCATAGCGGCTTAATAAAGCCTCAACTTCGCTTAGCAGCCCCTGGGCGAGCATCTCTTCCACCCGGGTATTGATGCGACGATAAAGTTCTGGTCGCTCCAGACTCAGCCCGATCTTCAACACCCGATAGGGTCGGTCCTGAAAGCCGTGCGCCGCGTGCCAGCGGCTAAGGGATTGCCCGGTGGCGGTAATGACCTCCAGGGCGCGCAGGATGCGAAAGGCATCATGAGGATGGATGCGGGCGGCGGTCTGGGGGTCCAGGCGCTGCAAGCGGGCATAAAGCGGGAGAAGGCCCGCCGCGGTTAGTTCCTGGCGCAGACCGCGGCGGATAACCCGATCCTGCCGGGCCTCGTTAACCAGCCCGTGCAATAAAGCTTTGATGTAAAGACCAGTACCGCCGACTACCAGAGGCGGAAGGCCCCGGGAGTGTAAATCGGCAATGATCTCCCGCCCGCGGCGGCAATATTCGGCCGCGTCAAAGTCTTGATCCGGGTTGACCACATCGATCAGATGATGTCGGACCTGGGCTTGCTGTTCCGGGGTGGGTTTGGCCGTACCGATATTCATCTCCCGGTAAACCTGGAGGGAATCAGCGCTGACAATCTCCGCCCCCAATTCCTGGGCCAGACGGATGGCCAACGTCGTTTTACCTATTCCCGTTGGCCCGACAATAACAGCTACAGGCTGAAGCTTCATGTTGACTTGATTTTTTCTGAAACGTTAACCGTCAGGGCGTTGCAGTAGCAAACGCTTGATTGCCGAAAAACCCTAACCTATCTGCACTAAGGCAATTATAGAAAACCATATCATGTTTAATTAGGAGCCAACAACGGTTCCCGCGATATTTAATAATTAAATTGATGCGCTAGGACTCGGGCGACTGCTTGCCCCCTATTAATCGATATTTTCTCATACCTGCGGCAATTTTGCGCGGTTTGGCAACAGGCTGAGATTTATCCTTGTTCAACCTATTGACAGGACCGGCTCATACAGGCTACTTTGAAGCGTGGCGAGAGTTGCCTCAACAGACCAGACCAGAAAGACAAGTACTTTATAACATGAATATTCTACTGACCAACGATGATGGGATCCACGCCCCGGGGCTAATGGCCCTTTATCAAGCCTTACGGGCGGATTACAATTTACAAGTAGTGGCTCCGGAGAGCGAACAGAGCGCCGTAGGTCATGCCATCAGCCTGACCACCCCCTTGCGCATCAAAAAAGTCAACAAAAATGGGGCCTTCTTTGGGTGGGCGATTAACGGCACCCCGGCCGATTGTGTCAAGATCGCGGTGGCTGAACTGCTGACCTCCACCCTGGATTTAGTAATCTCCGGGATCAACCTGGGCCCTAACGTGGGTATTAACGTGCTCTATTCGGGAACGGTGTCGGCGGCCAGTGAAGCGGCGATTTTGGGATTGCGCGCCATGGCCATTTCGCTGGACACCTACAAGGAGCCCGATTTTTCCGGAGCAGCTCGATTTGCCTGCCAAATGGCCCGACAACTGCCAAGTTTGCCCCTACCGCCGGGCGTCTCTCTTAATGTCAATGTCCCGGCGCGGCCGCCGGCTTCGATTAAAGGAGTGGCCCTGACCCGCCAAGAGATCAGCTGCCTGGCTGAACGCTTTGAACGTCGGGTCGATCCCCGGGAAAATATCTATTACTGGCTGGCCGGAATCAATGAGCGCCAGGATCCGGAGCCGGGTACTGACTATTGGGCTTTGCAGAACGGCTATATTTCCATTACCCCGATTCATCCCGATCTTACCCACTATACCACCCTAAACGAACTCCAAAAGCTTAAATTGCACTTACCTAGCCCTAATCCAACAGATGGTAAATATTGATTATTATTAACAACCTAAACAGTTTTTTGATCATTGCTGCCGGATAACGGCCCAGGCAACAGTCATTGATCTGCTAGATTTGCCGGGCTATGGCGTTGAGTAACGGCGGGACAACCCCGACTCCAAATCCTCAGGATAGCGGCCGGCGGAGTTTCCACCCGAGGCTGTCAAAGCCCAGCTTAGAGTCATCTGCTCATTCCCAAGTTCAACTCTGGACGATAAAAGAGCATTCTTTATTTTTATCACCGTAGGGCGGGAAAGCGAAGCGCATCCCGCCTTCCGCCTATTTCTGGTCAGCGCTTTGCAAGACCGCCGCCTTAAACTAGTCGGTCATCCCCCAGCAGTGCAAGGATAAAACTGGGCGCATATTGATCGCGTGTTACGATCCCCATCCGGCAAGTTTCTGCACTTTCCGGCGATTTCAGGCATTGCAAGTTTATAAATAAAGTATATAATTCCATTGTCAAAGCCGGCATAGCTCAGAGGTAGAGCAGCTGATTCGTAATCAGCAGGTCGAGGGTTCAAATCCCCCTGCCGGCTCCAGAGATATCAATTGGTTAGCTTAGTTGGCTAACCTTTATTTTTTCCGGTGTAAGACTTTTGTCTGAATGTTGGTCTTGGGGCTCACGTTCATATACCAGCATCGCTTCCCGTTCCGCTTCGCCGCTGTAAAGCATTACGTATTTTTTCTCGAAGTCCATATCGTTCCAGGACAGCCGGTTGATTGCCTCCATGCGGGCCAGATATTCTTTGATGGCTACCAGATAATCCTGAGTATCCGGATCAGCCGCCAACAAAACTTTCGTCACATCCTCTTTTGAAGGAATGTATCTCAGTTTCTTTTCTGCCGGCAGAAACTCAATTCTCCGGGTGGGGTTATCTTTTATAAGGCCCTGTTTTATCCCAAAATAAATGTCATTGTCATGTCTCCGTAAACCATGATATTGTTTCTTTAAGCTTCCTGGGCGCCTCGCGCTGCTCGGTGTTTTTTCCTCCGAGCTACCTGAGCACAAGATCGCCCCTGAAGCTTACTTTTTCGGAAAAATCAACCTAAAAAAATGACTTTTGCAAGAGGCTCAATGGTATTAACTTGGGTCAATTGCATATCCTTTTAACTCTATCCCAAGCCAGAATGTTATATTTCTGGTATGATAACATCAAAATTGATTTTTTTTCGCCACTTCTTCCTGGCGACCAGGATGTATGCTCGCCAAGGAGGGCAATGGTGGAGGTAGCTTGAAAATCAATCGGTGGAAGCATCTCGGTCTGCAAGCCCGGATATTTTTACTCCTGGCCGCGTTGGTACTGACTACCCTGATCGGGGGAGTGATGACGGTATGGCATACCGATGCCATCGACTCGCTGATTACCTCGCTGATTGACAAAAATGTGACCTCCTACCGGGCCGCGGAAGAATTACGTAACGCCCTGTTAGAACAGAAAGGTTTTTTGACCTACTACTTCCTGAGCGGTGATCCTGATTGGCTGGAGCAACTGGCAAATTATCAGCGCAGTTTTAAAGGTTGGCTTAGAATTGCCCAGGAGACTGCCTATAACCCAACCATGAAGGAAATCCTGGAGCAGATCAGCGTGAATTATGAGAAATATATTCCGGCCCGGCAGCAGGTCATAGAGTTATACAAAGCCGGGCAACGGGAAACTGGTGCCAAGCTCCACTGGGTGGTGCGCCAACAGTTCCTGGAGCTTTGCGACCTCTGCGAACGCTATAAAATGATCCATGAACAGCGCATCCAGGAGGCTCGTGGTGAGAGTCGGGCCCAGGCGCAATTTATCAATACCCTGTCTCTGATCGTGATGCCGCTGGTTGCGGTTTTGGGGATGCTGCTGGGTTATATTCTGGTCAAACAAATATTGGGACCGATCCGCCAACTGATGGCGGAAACCGGTCAGGCCGATGCTACCCCCCCCGAGCCTGACGAAGTGAAAGCCTTGAGCCGCCGGGTGCACAGCCTGATTGAGAATGTCGATCAGACCCAGATCAAACTGGAGCGCAGCCAGGTGCATCTGCTGCAATCAGAAAAACTGGCCCTGGTCGGTAAGCTGGCCGCGGGGGTGGCGCACAGCATCCGCAATCCTCTGACCTCGGTGAAAATCCGATTATTTTCCTTGCGTCGGACGCTCAATCTCGATCCCAGCCAGCAAGAAGACCTGGAGGTAATCTCCGAGGAGATTCGCCATATAGATACCATTGTGCGCAACTTCCTGGAATTTTCCCGTCCCCCCAAGCCCAAGATGCAGAAGGTCAGCCCTTCCGAGGTGGTTGACCAGGCCCTGCAGCTCCTCCAGCACCGCCTTGAAACCTATAACGTGACGATTAAACTTATCCGTTCCCGGCGCCTCCCGGAAATCTGGGCCGACCCGGACCAGTTAAAAGAAGTTCTGGTCAACCTCTTAGTCAACGCCTGCGAAGCCATGGGAGACGGAGGCCTGATTACCATCACCGAGACCGAGGATTTTGTCGAAACCAGCGGCCCGGTGATGATTATTCAGGTCAGCGATAATGGCCCCGGCATCCCGGAATCCATGCATGATAAGGTATTTCAACCGTTTTACAGCAGCAAAGAAGAGGGCACCGGGCTGGGCCTCAGCATTGCCGCGCGTATTATCCAGGAGCACGGGGGCTGGATCGACCTGAACTCCCAGGAAGGCCAGGGCACAACGTTCATCATCAATTTACCCTTCAGGAAGCTTAAGCATGGGAACTATCTTAATCGTTGACGATGATCCGCAATTGCGCCAAAGCTTTGAAAAGCTGCTGACCACCGAGGGTCATACAGTGCAGACCGCGGCTACCGGCGAGGCGGCCATTAAATTGGTGCAGACCAATCCCCCGGATCTGGTCATCATGGATATCCGGATGCCAGGGATGAGCGGCTTGGAAGCCTTTCGAACCATACATGACCTCGAGCCCAAGGTCCCGGTGATTATTATGACTGCCTTCGGCACCACCGAAACCGCCATCGAGGCCACTAAATTGGGGGCCTTTGACTATGTGCTCAAACCTTTTGAGATTCCTGAGGTTTTAACCCTGATCAGTCAGGCTCTCAATGCCGGCCGGTTTATGCGTTCCCAGATAGAGATTGACATGACGCCGGAGCGGGCTTCGGGGGAGGCGATTATTGGCAAAAGCAAAGCCATGCAGGAAGTATATAAGAGCATCGGCCGGGTGGCTCCGACGGATGCCACTGTGCTCCTGCGCGGCGAGTCCGGCACCGGCAAAGAACTGGTCGCCCGAGCCATCTATCAACACAGTCTCCGGGCACAAAAACCTTTTTTAGTGATCAATTGTGTGGCCATCCCCGAGACCTTGTTGGAAAGCGAATTGTTCGGCTATGAAAAAGGCGCCTTCACCGGGGCGGTTACCCGCCGGGTCGGAAAAATCGAACAGGCCCATGGGGGAACCATATTTTTGGATGAAATCGGGGACATGCCTTTTGCCATTCAAGCCAAGATCTTGCGCTTGCTCCAGGAGAAGAGCATCGAACGCTTGGGAGGCCGCGAGACCATTCCCGTTGATGTCCGTATCATCGCCGCCACCAACCGCGATCTCGAGGCCGCCCTGGCCGCCGGGCGTTTTCGGGAAGACCTCTATTATCGCCTTAAGGTTGTTACCCTATGGTTACCCGCCCTGCGTGACCGTCAGGATGATATCCTCCTGCTCGCCGATTATTTTGTGGCTCGCTTTGCCCATGAACTGGATCTGGATAATCCGGGGATAACGGCCGAGGCCAGGGCTCTCCTCAATACCTATCATTGGCCCGGTAATGTGCGCGAACTGGCCAATGCCATCCAAAAGGCCCTGATTTTTAGCCGGGGCTATCCGATCCGCGCCGAAGACTTGTCCCAGGCGACCGGTAACGATCAGGGCGTCAGCGTTGTTCCGGATACCGAGTTCCTGACAATTATCCGCAAGTGGCTGCGCCAGGAGCTGGTCTCGGATTCAGGGGAAAATAAGTTTGATACCCTGGTGGACCGCTTTGCCAGTGTGTTGGTCAGCGAAGCGCTCAACCTTACCCGCGGCAATCGCAGCCGGGCCGCCAGGCTTCTCGGCCTCTCCCGCCCCACTTTACAGGCCAAAATTGATAAATACCACCTAAAAGTAGAGACCTTGGTTAAGGCTGACGATCAATCATCTCAATAAGTTGCCATCCGGAAACCTACTATCCCCGTGCCCCTCCCCCAACCCCCCCTCACGCCGAGGGAGGGGGAGTTTCTGGATGAATAGTGGTTAGGGTATTTGAGGCAAAATTTAAAATGCCCCGGGTAATAGCGCCACGCTCATCTCAAGCTTTACAATCTGTATAAGATTTCGGCAGGCTTAGGCCGCATTTATCAGCTCCGCAGTTACCGCCATTGAACCCAATGTCCATTAATATTAAGGTTTGCCCGTGACGTCAGGAATTTCTGGAGGTGGCATAACCATTGCATATAAATTGGATAGACCTGGATCACTAATTCCTTCTACTTTAGTAACAGACAGTTTGGAAGGTATGGACGAAACGATCCCTGGCTACGGGAGATAAGGTGAACGGCACATTCAGGATTTTGATCGCGGACCGTAATCCCTACGTGCGGCAATTTCTCCGTCGCGAGCTGATTGCCGAGGGTTATCAGGCCACCGTGGCCAAAGATGGGCGGGAAGTCCTGAGCATGATCAATAGTACTGAAGTTCCGGATCTACTCATAATAGATCTGGACACTCCCTATATCTTTGAACTCTCCTTATTGGAACTGCTTCACGAGGATCATCCTAACTTACCGATAATAATTCAATCCTGGCCCGCCCCGGAATTAAATCATCTCCAGATGCCGCCAGGGGTGGCCTTCCTGGAGAACAAAGAGGATATTGAACTGTTAAAAAAGATAGTCAAAGAAGTAATTGAAAAAAATTATCCCCTCCGGCTGTTAGCTGCCAAGCTGGGCGGACAGAGTTCCTCCCCCGGTTAGCTTTGGGTGGGCTGGTGCTCTCGACAGCATGCCTAAATTTGTTTAATTTTAGGTCCGGCCCTAGGCAGCAATAATGGTTCAAGGGCCACTTATTATAACTAGCATCCATCTATCCATCCGGAACCCCTTTTTCCTCTTCTTTTTGATGAGGAAGGTTTAAAGAGGCTGTGACGAATATTATATAATCTCAATATCTTGGAATCTACGCTCCCCTTCCCCCAGCCCTCTCCCCCCGGGGCGGGGGAGTTTCCGGATGGCAACTAACTTGGGATAGGGCGGCGGCAGGTTAGCTGAACAATTTCAGGAACATCAAAAAGATAATTAGGACGATCAGGCCGGCGAAAATTTGCTGTAGGCGCGGTCCGGCGAACTTTCTCTGCAAGGCCGCGCCGAGTTGACTCCCGATGGTGGAACTGACCAATAAAATGATCACCAATATCAACTCCACGTTGCCTTTTAAACTGTGCGTCAAGGTGCCATAGATGGCCGCGACGAGCAGTTCAAACAGGTTAGTGCCGATGGATACCACGGTGGGGATGCCCAAGACATAGATCAAGGCCGGCATACGGAGGAACCCGCCGCTCACTCCCAAAAGGCCGGTGAGCACTCCCGCCACCCAACCGACGGCGAGAATCAGCCAGACTGAGATAGACTCAACTCCCGAGACCGGCAGCGAGATCATCGGCGGCAGATTGATAGACCGGAGACGTGAAGCGACCGGGATTTCCGGTGGCGGGGGAGTTACCCAGGTAGTCCGGGCCCGGAGGACGGCCTTGGCCTCGCGATAAACCAGGGAACCGATCCACCCCAAAAGAATGCTGTAGACGCTGGTCATTACCAGTTGCACCAGCTCCAGCCGATAGCCTCCCAGAGCAATGGCGCCGCTAGCTTTGAGAAACTCCAAAAACTGGGCGCCGGTTTCTACGCCAATAACGCTGCCCAGCAACATCAACAGAGCCAGCTTATAATCCACATAGCCAAACCCGCGTTGTCGCAGATTGGCAATGGTGGCGGTCCCCACCATCTGGGTCAGATCGGTGCCGACGGCCACATTGTATGGCACGTTAGCGATCAGATTGAGTAAG
>JAQVHY010000017.1 GCA_028695935.1 Desulfobacca sp. | reverse complement strand
TTTTTATTGCTTATCTGAAAGATCGCCAATATCCAGGACTTAGGTCAGACTTTGAATGGGCTGAGGCTCTACAGGCCGCCGGCGCCACCCCGGAGCAAACCCGGGCGATCATCCAGGTTGCATATAAATTAGCCGACAGGGGGTGATAATGCAGCTTAAAGTTATTCAGGGCGGCGGCAGGCCCCGCGAATTATCCCAAAACGATCTTGAGTGGGCCGAATACCTTTATTACGAAGCCGATAAGGTTTCAGACCCCAGACACCGTCGATTTTTCAAATTCCTATCCAACCACATTCTTGGCAGGCCTGAACTCAAGGTAGTTAAATAACCCCCCCACCCCATAAAGCTAAACCCAGAGGAGAAGGATGCAGCTACAGGTCATTCAGGGCGGCGGCAAGCCCTATCTCAAGGTGATCAAATAACCCGCACCCGGCAATCGAACTCTAGACAGAATGACACAAACTGTCTAGAGTTAACTTTTCTGAAAATTTATGGCATAGATCAACCGCGGGTTTTCGCATCCGGCCAAACCCCGAACTCTAGACAAAATGATAAAAAGGTAATTTAATGACCCGCCCGAACCTGAAATTAATCCCCGGCAAATTCCAGCCCGGCATGTGGAAATCCGACCGCAGCGCCTATACCGACGAGGACATCGAAGCCTTAAACGCCGCCCTGGAAAGATTGGCTCGTGATTATTTTCCCGGCATGCGGCGGCTTATATGGGAGATCAAAGAGCCGCCGGAGTTCGTGGTAATACGCTAACTGCTTAAATATATTGGTTATTTAAAGCCCTGACTATTCAGGGCTTTTTATTGTCTAAAAAAATAAATTATATTGACAAAAATATATTTACAAGCTATGGGTTATATTATATATCATGGATAAAATTGGACATAAAATTGACAAGGAGTCAAACTATGGACCGCCCAAAAAAACAAAACAAAACCAAAAAGGCTTACCACCTGGACGAGGCAGCTCAAATCCTGAGAGTAAGCACGCGCACATTAAGGAGGGCGATAAACATGGGACAACTAAGAGCAGCCAAGTTGCCGTCGGGCTTGATAATTTGTTCCGATGATTTGGCCGCTTATGGCTTAGCTTACTTATGCAAAAATAAATCTTCTCGCCTGGACCGGGCGGTGGACCGCCTAGTGGCTGGTGTAGATCTAGATCTGGCCTACCGCGACGCGGTAGCCTTAGGTCCGGCACAGCCAGACCTAATAGGCATCCTAACGGCCCTGGCACATCCAGGCCCGGGATCCCTAGCCCCGTACGCTATATATGAGGACCGCATCCGCGAGTTAGATAATCGGGTGTTATCCTACCATATTTGGCAGTCATATGGCTGCATCCTCCGCGACGATCCGGAAATCCTATACGGGCTGTCCTATGCTGATCTGGCGAACGTCCATGAACGAGCATGCGAGCAACTGGCCGAAAATATAGCGATGCGGTTACGCCTCCCCTACCCCCAAGCACAAAGATGACTAATCCGCTCCGATCAACCAAGCACTTTCTCCAAGACCATTGGTCAGCCATGCTGTTAGCCGCGGTGCTGACTACCGCCGCGTGGATCTACGGCCCGGTGCGGCATGTGGCGCTGCGGGATAGCGCTAGTGCAGTCGATTGGCGGATTTGGGCGATAGCGGCCTGGGAATACCAGTGGCTACTCCCGGTGATGGCGGTCGTGGCCATGATTGTGACCCTCATTCCCCGGGCCCTGGCGCGGCGGCAGCCGGAAATGATTAAGCTCCAGGAGCGGTTGTTTCGGCGGGAACGGGAGATTGAGAACCGCGGGAAAGATCTGGACACCCGGGCCGCCGACCTGGAACAGCAGGCCCAGGAACTACAGAAGACCCGGGCCCAGGTTGAGGCATGGGGCCAGCAATATTGGGACCAGGTGGGGAAAAACCGAGCCGAAATGCGGGCCGAGGACCAGGCCATCCGAACCAAGCTCCAGGAGCAGGAGCAGGCCCTTAACCGTCGCGCCGCTGATCTGGACCGCCAGGGAAAGGACCTCAAGGCCCGCGAGACCGCGTTAACCCAGGCCCAGGCCGAGCTAGCCCAGGCCCGCCAGGACGCCGAGGCCCAGGCCCAGCAGACCGTCACCGACGCCCGGGCCCAGGCCGGCAAAATTATAGATCAGGCCCAGACCGAGGCCGCTAAGATCACCGACCGCGAGATGTTGGCCCGCCGTATAGCCGAGCGCGAGGCCGAGATAGAGACCCGGGAGCGCGACCTAGAGGCCCAGGCCGGCGAGGTCGAAAACCTGCGGGCCACGGTTAACCGGCGTAACCGGGATATCCAGCAGGCCGAGCAGGACCTCAAAGCCCGGACCACAGCCTTGACCGAGAGGGAGCAAGAGATGGCCCGCACTGTGTCCGACACCCTGGCCCAGGCCCAGCAGATCATCACCGACACCCAGGCCCGCGCCGAGGCCCTGGACCGCCGTGAGAGCCAATTACAGGCCCTGGCGGGCGATCTGACCCAACGTGGCCGGGATTTGGCCGAGCGTGAGAGCCGATTACAGGCCCTGGCGAGCGATCTGGACCGACGGGAGCAGGATATGACCGAGTGGGAACAGGATCTATCCAACCGGGAGGCCGACCTCGACATCCAGACCCAGGATCTACTGTCCCAGACCGCCCCATCCGCAGACGACCATAGTCAGCAGCCACAGCACCAGGTCAGCCAGGCGGAGCAGCGGATACTGGATTACCTGTGCCAGCATGACGGGACAGCTACCCGCAGGGCCTTAGTCAGATTATGTTCTGCCGCCAGATTGGGCCGGCTACTCGACGACCTCTGTCACCGCGGGCTAATTACCGTTGATGACGGGGCCGAAAAAATGGCTGACTGGACCTACAGGTTGTCCGGGGCTATACCTGGCCATACCGAGCCATCCCAGTCTATACCGAGCCATACCAAACCGTCCCGATAACGGTACTAACGATTACTCGTGATTGCTATATGGTACTCGTGATAGCTCCTAATTATTCACTTTTGACATTTAAGTGCTTGGGTTGAAAGGGAAATTAGTTAAGTATTTAGTTCGACAGGAAAATCAGGAAATTAAATAAGTATTTAGTTCGACAGGCAAAACGGGTAACTAGTTAGTTCGACAGGTAAATCAGGTAAGTGATTTTAGGGAAGATTGATAAACCCCCTTCGGGGGACCCCGAAAAAAAGTGTCACACATGTTGCACCGCGGGTGCTTTTTAAAGCGGCAGCGAGGCCGATTAAAGTAATTTCTAAGATAAAGTTAAAGCTTACCAACATGCGGATTAAAGCAGTTTTTAATAGTTGTTATTAAAGTTTTCAAACATGCGGATTAGAGCTTATCAACATGCGGATTAAAGTGCTGTAAATACAGGTTAAACTAAATTTTAACTGAGGAAAGGGGGTGATTGGATATCGGCAATCTTGGCAAGGGCAACGATCTTAAATAACAATTAACCCAAAATAATAACTACCAAAGGAGAATAAACCACCATGCAACCAAAAAAATCTAAACCCAACACCGGACTCCTCCGGTCACTAGGCCGCGGTGCCGAAACCCTGGGGCAGTCCGCGAGGGTGACCCTAAAATCCCTAATTGTAAGCGGATTAATATCCGGTGTCCTCACAATCGGGGCAACCGTAGCCTACCTAGCCTATGCCCAGCCCGGCACCCCATCTGTGGTCTGGGCCTGGGCCAAGGCTGAAACCGTGTGCCCCATCGAGACCACCATGGGGATCCTGCCCGTCGGCAATAAGCGCCCTGACTGGTTAGCCGTCAACGACCCTCACGGCCAACCCTGGTACCCCTGTGCCCTGGCAGATCAGCTACGTCCAGGTGTCTGGGCCTGGGGCGGCGATTACGCCCGGACGGGCGGAGTGATCTGGCTATTATCTACGGCTGTGGTCACCGGCATGATTGCCCGCCGGGGCCGGCGGCAGGTCGGAGACCAGTGGGAACGGGGCGCACAGGTGATTGAGGCGTCGAAATTTAAGCCTGATTATCTGTCCCGGATAGCCGTAGCCGGCGTCCCGTTGCCCCCCGATACGGAGACCCAACACCTGCTGGCGCAGGGAGCGCCGGGCACCGGCAAATCCACGATCATTTTTGACCTGGCTGACCAGGCCCGGGCCAGGAGGGATAGGTGTATTTTTTACGACTCGACTGGCGAGTTAATCCAACTGTACTACCGCCAGGACCGGGGGGACGTGATCCTCAACTCCCTTTGCGCCGAGTCGGAGCACTGGACCCCGTGGGCCGACATGCGGTATCCCTGGGATGGGACTAACCTGGCCAACTGGTTAATCCCTCTCGACAATACTACTGACCAGTTTTGGGCGTTGGGGGCGAGGGCCTTATTAGGAGCCGGCCTCGACCGGACTCCGGAGCAGTCGGTAGTAACCTTATTGGATGGTTTATGCACAACGAACCTAAAGGCCCTGGGGAAACTAGCCCAGGGCACCGCGGCGGCGGCCCTGATATCGGAAAAAAATGCAAAAACCGCGCTCGGCGTCCAGGCGACTCTGGCGGCCAACACGCAATCACTCCGCTATCTCTGGGCGGAGGGTAACGGGCAGAAGCCGTTTGGGATTGGCGACTGGATTAAAAACGGACCCGCCGGCAGTTGCCTCTTTATCGCCTCGCCCGCTGACCAGCAGCAGGCACTCAGGCCGCTGTTGACAGTCTGGTGGGAAATCGCGGCGACCACTATCCTCTCCCTGCCCCCATCCCGTGACCGACGGATCTGGCTGTTCTTGGACGAACTGCCGACCCTCGGTCGGCTAGAAGCTGTTCCCCGGCTGCTGGCCCAGGGGCGGAAATACGGGGTGTGCGGTGTGCTGGGGATACAGAGTTATGCCCAGCTTAAAGAGATCTACGGTGACGCCGGGGCCAACGCGATGGGCGGGCAGTGCTCCACCTGGGTTACCCTCCGGGTGCCGGACCCGGAGTCGGCGGAGTGGGCGGCCAAGGGCCTGGGCGAGTACGAGGTTACCGAGACCACCGAGGGACTGAGCTATGGCGGGCGGCTCGACGGGTTACGGATTAGCCAATCCCGTCAGAAGCGGCTAGTGGTGCTGCCGTCCGAGATCCAGGCCCTACCGGACCTGGAAGGTTATCTCCGGCTATCGGGTAGCCATCCGATAATTAAGATTACCCCGGGCCGCAAGGACCGCCCAGCCCTGGGGCCGGAGCTGACCCCGATTGACCCCCGTCGCACGGTGTACGGAGTTTTGGGGGGAATCCCGGCACACCTGCAAAACATTGAGGACCAAGCGTGATCTCAATCAACCCCATCAGTTCCCCCGGCCAGGCCGCATCGTATTTCCGCAGGGACGACTACTATACCCATAACCAGGAGTCGCCGTCAGCGTGGCATGGCCGGGGGGCCGAGGCCCTGAGGCTAGACGGACCGGTAGACCGGGAGACCTTTACCCGGCTATTAGACGGACGGCTGTCTGACGGTACCACCCTGGGGCGGATTAACAGCGAGGGCCAGCGGGAGCACATTCCGGGTTACGATTTAACTCTTTCCGCCCCCAAATCAGTATCGGTTGCCGCACTGGTAGGGGGAGACGATAGGCTGATTGAGGCCCATGAGCGGGCCGTCAAAACTACCCTGGACTGGATAGAGCGCGAGGCCGCGGTCACCAGGGTGAAGGTGTCCGGCGAGACCCACCGGGAGAACACCGGCAACCTGGCGATTGCGACGTTTTGCCATAAAACCAGCCGGGCGCAGGATCCGCAACTGCACACCCATTCCGTCATTATTAACGCCACCCAGCGGGCCGACGGCCAATGGCGGTCCATTGAGGGCCGGGAGACCTATCGGGTCCGGGCCTTGGCCGACCGGATCTATCAGTCGGAGTTGGCAGTCCGGGCCCAGGCCCTGGGCTACCAGGTGGAGATCGACCAGGAGCGGGGCCGGATGGAGCTAGCCGCAGTGCCGCAGGAAATTAGAGACCATTTTTCACAGCGCAGCCAGGCGATTGAGGCGGACCTGGCCGAAAAGGGCAAAACCCGGGAGACGGCCACCACTCAGGAGCGAGAGGTATCGTGCCTGGCCACCCGCGCCGCCAAGGTAGATCTAGACCGGGACCAGTTGACTCGGCACTGGCAGGAGCGGGCCGCGGGGTTAGGATACGACACCCGGCACCTGGTAGCCCAGGCCCACGCCCAGGCCGCCCAGCAACCCCAGATCGACCGGCGGGCCGAGGCGGAGCAGGCGGTAAAAATGAGTATCGAACATCTGGCCGAGCGGTCGGCGGCGTTTAGAGTGCGGGATCTAGCGGAGACTATTAACAGCCGATTTTTCGGAGTGGCCACCCGCGCAGAGATAGATCAGGCGATTAAAGATCTTAAGGACCGAGGGGAGTTAATCTCTAAGCCCGTGGCTAGCCTCTGGAACTCCCGCCAAACCGAGGCCGGCTACACCACCCGGCAGGGTCAGAAAATAGAGCACCAGTTATTATCCGCAGCGCAACGCGGCCGGGGGGCCATGGGGGAAGGCATTACCAGCCCGGACCAGGCCCGGGCCGCTATCGCCAGGGCCGAGAGTAACGGGAGCAGCTATAGCTGGAACCAGGAGCAGCGCCAGGCCGCCGAGGGGATATTGACCACCCGTGACCGGGTAGTGGCGGTGCAGGGGGCCGCGGGGAGCGCTAAAACTTCGACCGTGCTTCGGACTGTGGCGGCAGAGGCCCGGGAGCAGGGCTACGATATCAGGGGCCTGGCCCCTAGCGCGTCGGCAGCCCGGGCGCTAGAATCAGGGGCGGGAATCCAATCTCAGACCGTCCACTCCTGGTTAGGCGAGTTGAGGCAGGCCAAGATCGAAGCGGCTAAAGAGCAGGCCCAGGCCCAGGGCAACCCCCAAGCCCAACAAGAGCAGCCGCCGTCGGCGTCATCCCTGTGGATAGTGGACGAGGCGAGCATGGTGGGGGCCAAGCAATTTAACAGCTTACTCCACGCCGCCGAAGACCACAACGCCCGCCTGGTGCTGGTTGGCGACACCCAACAGTTAGGCAGCGTAGAGGCGGGCCGGGCTTTTGCGCAGGTCCAAGAGCGGGTGCAAACCTATAAATTGGAGACTATTCTACGCCAGCGTGACCGCCAATTACTGACCGCGGTGGAGCAGGCCTACTCCGGCCAGGCAGCCCGGGCGCTCAGGGAGATAGATGGCCGGGGGGGAGTAATAGAGATTAGTAATCCGCCGGTAGAGGGCAGCCGGGTAGGAGATCGGGACGCCGGCCTGGGGGCCCGGGCCGGAGCCATCGCAACAGATTACCTGGCCCTATCACCGGCAGATCGTGAGAAAACCTTGGTGATTGCCCCCGGCCACGATGACCGGAAGGCTATCAACGAGGCGATTAGAGAGGGACTAAAAACCGAGGGCACGGTCAGTCAGGCAGGGCTTAAAACCGAGGTTTTGGAGCGCCGGGGCCTGACCCAGGCGGAAATAAAAAGGGTCGGCAGCTATAAATTGGGAGACGTGGTGCGGTTTGGCCGCGGCTACGCCAAACACGGGATAGATAAGGGGAGTTATTGGCGCGTGGAAGGCCGTGACCAGGATAAAGTCACTTTGGGCCGGGGCGACCAGAAATTAGACTGGATTCCGGCCCGGCTGTCCAAAGTTGAGGTTTACAAAACCCAGGAGATTGAGGTTAGCCAGGGCGACAAGATCATTTTTAACAAAAACGATAAGGACGCGGGCATCATCAACGGCCAGATCGGGCTGATCAAGAGCCTGGACCGCAATGGCAACGCCGAAATCATGGGGCGGGACGGGCAGGTTACGACCGTAAATCTACGAGATAACCAACACTGGACTCACGGCTACGCCATCACCGCGCACGCCGCCCAGGGCCACACCGCGGACCGGGCGCTAATCCATGCCGAGAGCCACCGGGCTAATCTGACGACACAGAGATCGTTATACGTGGGGGTATCCCGGGCCCGGGACGAGGTAAAAATCTACACCAACAGCGCTGACGCTTTGCGGCAGGCCGTCAGCGAGCGGACCGGCGAAAAGGAGCAGGCGCTAGGCGAGCGCGAGGACCGCCAGAGAGAGACAGATCGTGACCCAGGGATGGAGCGGGCCGGGCGGGAACGCGAGATCCAATTAGAGAGGTAACTGGAAGGTGCGTACAAAATTATCCTTATTACTAGTTTTTTTCCTGGCCTTAACCCAGGTCCCCGTCCAGGCCGGCAACGTCTGTCCGGACGCCAGATTATTTTCAGAGCGGCTGATGAGCGACATCTGCTGGGACTGCATCTTCCCGATCATCATCGGCGGCATCCCTCTGGGCGGCAGCACCAGCGACGCCCCCAGTGGCCGGGCACACCCGGCTATACCGTTTATGTGTCTTTGCGAAGGCGAACTAGGACCCAGTATCGGGGCGCCTATCGGCTTCTGGGAGCCAGCACGGTTGATTGAGTTGACCCGGGTGCCCTATTGCTCCCCGCTGCTGGGGGGGATTAACTTGCAGCCCGGGCGGGCCCGGCTGCTGGGCGGCGGGAACACCGGGGACGGGGATTCGACCGACTCGACATTTTATAACTATCACTACTTTGCGTTTCCGCTGCTGATTATGATGGAGCTTTTTTTGGACAGGCAATGCAACCCCGACGGCCTGGTAGATTTCGACCTGATGTATATAAGTGAGCTTGACCCTACGTGGAATGATGATGAGTTGGCCCTTTACACCAATCCCGAGGTCGTGTTATTCGCCAATCCCCTGGCGCAGATGTCGTGCATGGCGGATGCGGCCGCGGGCCTGGCGGGGAAAACCATTAACTCGATGTTTTGGTGCGCCGGCAATTGGGGCGGGCTGTATCCGTTTTCGGGCCACATCCTGCAAAACTCTTCCCGGCCCCTGGTTACCAGCCTGGCCGCAACCAAGGCCATTGCCGCCCTGCACCGCCGGGGCCTGGCCTGGAAGACTATGGGGGATGATGCCCTGTGTGGCGGGTATATCTATCCCACCATACCCAAGGAGCAGTATCGCATGTCGATGTTTTTCCCGGTTGCGGAGACCCAGGACAACCATGTAATCGGCGAGACGCCGTTCCGCTGGGGGGAGTGGCGGAACATTCCGGGGTATGAAGATTATATCTATTTGATCTGGCGGTGGAACGACTGCTGCCTGAGGTAATCAGTCAACCACCCCACGGCTAAAGCCGGGGGCACCCGCGCCGCGAATTCGGTGGAAATAGCTACCGATACAATCACCCGCGAGCTAACCGCCTGGACTACGGCTCTTAACATGATGCGGGAGGGCTTGACGCCGCCCATCGTCCATGCGGCCACTGGATTGTGCCGTAATCGCCTCCGAGACCTATATCGCCAGTTACACGGCAGGTCAGCGCCCCAGGGGAGGGTTTCAGAGTACGCCTACCGGCGGCTGCAAACCAGGAATCAGATACTGGAAGGAATTGCGTTTTACGGAACCTATTATGGCTTTGGGGGCGACAGCATTTTTCGGACCTTAGACCACAACTTGGTCATGGAGGCATATCGAGAATATAAGGCTTTTGCTCCCGGTGGTATCGACGGTACCACCGCCTGGTATATTGCTCGGGATTTGCGGGGAGGCGTGCTGACCCCAAAGCGTTGTAAGATTTGCGGTGGAACGTATCTTTACGACCCGCGCTCTGATCTGATGTCAAGATGTCCGGTTTATGCGGACTAATAAAATAATTTTAAACAGGAGGGAGGGCGTAATCGTGAGACTAATAATTTTCCCAGGCCGCAAGCTGGCCGTCAGCCTGCTAGCCCTGGTTATTTTCTTCACCCCCATTGCGGCCCAAGCATCCCTGCAAAACGAAATGCAGAGCATGTTCGATACCATGACAAACGTGACCGACGGCGGCTATCACCGGGCCATGGGTCGCGGCGTGGTTGCCGGGCCGTCGGTTGTCATGCGCAACAACCAGGTCAGGACGGACCTGATCAATTTCGTGCCGCCCAGCATTGACGCCGGGTGCGGCGGGATTGATATGTTTTTGGGGTCGTTCAGTTTTATCGACGGCGAGCATTTCGTCAATCTTCTGCAAGCCATTGCCGCCAATGCCGCGGGTTACGCCTTTCAACTGGCGCTCTCAACCATGTGTCCGACTTGCAGTCAAGAACTTGGCAAGTTACAAAGAGCACTGCAAAAAGCCAACGCGTTGGCGGGGGATTCCTGCAAGGCCGCGCAATTTCTGGTTGATACCGCGGCCGATAAGCTGGGGGCCTCGCAACTAGGCGAGGCCATGAAAAATGGCCCCATCGCCAGTTTAGCCACCGCAGTGGGGGAGGGGGCAGATGCGTTTTCAAATTTTCTCGACGGTGTAAATTCTGGCTCTCCAAACCAGCGACTCTCCGACGACCAGGTTAAGGCCCTGCTGGGAAATATCGCCTGGAAAATTTTACAGGATAATGGTTTTGTGAGTTCAGCCTTTCTCTCCGGAGACAACGAACTGGCCGAGGCCCTGATGAGCGTTACCGGCACGGTGATCGGGGTGAAGGGAGATGGGGACGTGCCAGAAATCAAAACCTACCAGCCCACGTTAACACTCGCCGACCTGATCTACGGGGCCAGTCCGTCAGGGGCGAAACCAAAAAAAATACAGTGCCTTAACGCCGACTGCACCGAGGTCCGGACTGCGGACTACGAATTTAAGGGGTTGGATAGACTGGTCCAGGATGCACTGCTGGGAGACAGCCAAGAGGTCGGGCCAGATTCGTTTATTTTTAAAATTGCCAACAATATCGGGCAGTTGACTGAGACCGAAAAGCGGTTAATCAGGGTGGCGCCCTATCACATGACCCGGCTCCGCAATGTTGCGGTGTGTAAGGGAGAGGCCGGGATAGGCAGTCTGGAGACCTACGCTAAAAAATCCTCTAGATTGGTAGCCCTCGACATCGTGGGCCGATTTGTCCGGGACGCTCTGGCGTCGATTAACCAGGCGTCCCAGGGGACGGGGCGGAGTATTGACGGCCACAACGTGGCCGACGCACTGGCCCCGGCGTACCAGGAAAAATTACGCGAGGCGCAGCGGGATTTAGCCGCGGAGCACCGGCAGCTAGCCGCCAACCTGACGACCGATCTAGAGGAGATCTACGGCAGCGCGATATCCAATTGCCAACTCAGGCCGGTGCTGATCGGAGATCAGCAGCAGGGGGAAAAATAAGTGGATATCTGGTGTATCGGCGATATTAATTATTTAGTTACCGTGCTCAACGGCCTGGCCATGCTGGGCCAGTCCGGACTATTTACCGATCTAGTGCGGCTAGGTCTTCTCTTGGCGGTCCTGGCCGCGGCTGTCAGTGCCATGTATCGCACCGGCGGAGTGCCATGGGGTCAATTCATAGTTGGTTACGGTCTATTTTACCTGTTATTCGGACAGGTTACGACGGTTTGGGTGCATGACTATTACACCCTCCAATCCCGCCAGGTCGATAACGTGCCCTGGGGCGTGGCCTTTACGGGAAGCGTATGCTCCAAAATGGCGCATGAGATTACGGAGTCGGTTAGCCAGGCTTTTTCCATGCCTCGGATGGACGAGGGCGGATTCGCGGCTCCGGCAAAATTACTCGTTTCCGCCCGCGGCCTGGACCTGGCGGGGCTGCATGGGGGTAGAGTAGCGAAAACCTTGGAAAATTATTGCGCCGAGTGCACCGCTACCGGACTGAGCCTGGGGGCACTGGACGAGCACGCCATTAAGGTCAATCCCGACCCCTGGGCGGCTATGAGATGGGACAGCGATATCTATACTACCAAAACCTATCTCCCCACCGACCCCTCCGGCGGGCGCGAGATATCCTGCACCGAGGCCTGGGGCCAGATAGATAATTACCTCCGCGGGCAATTATGGACGGATTGGGATGAGCACCTGCGGGCGGTGCTCTGCCCGCCCGGGCACCCCAACTGTAACCCGTCGGGGTTAGTCCAATCAGCACTAGATAGCCTTACTCAGGCGGCACTGGACGGACGTAACTATATGTTGGCCAGCGTGGTGCTAAAAGCGTTTGAGGGCGGCCAGATCAAGGCCAGTAGTTTTTTCGGAAAACCGGAATTAGCCATACTGGTGGGCCAGGCGCGGGAGCAGCGCAACCTCCAAATTTCCGCAGAGGGACCGCTTTTTTATAACCTTTCCAGGCCAATGATGGCGTTTTTTGAGGGGTTTCTGTTTGCGATAACGCCTTTTTATGCCCTGTTAGTTGCATTTGTGCCAGCCGGTTTTCGCCTTATTTTCAAATACTTGGCCATGTTTTTGTGGGTCCAGATCTGGTTGCCGATCCTGGCGATCCTCAACCAGTACGCGCTGATCGCGGCCCAAAACAAACTGACCTGCCTCCAGGCCACCGGATCAGCGGTAACCTCGATCCAGGGCCACATAATGGCGGCCAGCCAACTACAGGATTGGCTTGGCACGGTCGGCCTTTTGATCGCCTCCACGCCGGCCATCTCCCTGGCCGTGCTGTTTGGCGGGGCGATTACCATGACCCACCTGGCCAGCCGGTTGCAGACTGCCGACCACGTGGCCGAGCGGTCATTTAGGCCGGATATCCTGTCCAACGCGCCGGCGCAGATGGTAGCGCCCTCATTTCAGCACGACCCAATGCAGGGCCGGCACCTCACCGGCCTGCCGCAATACCTCGGCAGTTACAATTATGCCCAGACTTCTACGACGCAGGAGAGCAGCACCCGGGCGGAAATGGTTTCCTCCGCCCAACAATATACTAACACCCTCCTTTCCGGCGTCAGTCAGGCGCACCATGGAGGATACGGCGGGACCGGCGGGGTGACGACCAGCGACGGCGTGACCTCGGGACTGGACAGCACCTACGCTAGCGCCGAGGCCTGGCTGCGCCAGAATCAGTCGCAATTTGGGCTCAGTAATGAGGGCGTGCTAACGGCAGCGCATCAGATTGCACACAAAGGGATGGTTGAGGGGCACATAGGGGGGCGTTTGGGCTTAGATACCGGGAAAATAGGCGGCGGGGGTAAACAGTTACCCGGCGCTTCCCAAACCGAAGGGAAACAGTCTCCAGATATGCCAGTGGTCGGAGCCGGACTATCTCTCGGCGGCAACATTGGTCGCAGCCGCACCGATACCCTGTCAGGCAAAATCACCGAACGACAGGCCCAGAAAATCAACGAGGCGCTAAACACAGCCAAAAACAGCACCGGTCAGTCTAACCTATCCGCGGCCCTCCGCACCCAACTGGCCTATCAGGTGCAGCAGGGGGTTAGCCGGGAATTTCGGGAAGCCTACGGGGAAGACGCGGCCCGGCGGGTCCAGGACGCCGCCAGCCGCGTCGTGCAGGCGCGTGAAGACCACTCCGAGGCCCAGCAATTTTCCGCCCAGATCGGCGAGCAGCGGTCCATGCCAAAACTCCAGTGGGCCAGAATATTGGCCGCCGAACAGGGAGACTCCGCGCGCGCCCTACACGACCTCCAAAATCGCGTCCCTGATCTCAACGTAGGAGGCCGCGTATACGCGCTGCGTGATCAGATACGGGTCAGGTCTCAGGACACGATTCCGAAAAACGAAGCCGGCTGGATAGCCCTGGGCGACCGGCTTAAGGAGCTTCAAAGTAAAGGTAATATTGAGGCTGGAGAGCAGTTGCTGAAACTGCACCAGATCCCCTTCGGCACCCAATTCGCCCCGGGGCTATCCGATTCCCCCGCCGCGCACCGCGCCCTGGTGGACCGCGGGCAGGTAGTTGCCGCGGGCGACGAGGCCGAGGCCCGTGGCCGCAGTATCCAGGCCCCGGACGAGGGTGCTATCCACTCCCGACTAACCCGTGATCGCGGCGATCTACAGCGGCTACCGTTCAACCGCGGCCAGGTGGTTGCGGACCACCGGGGGAAGGCCGCGGGTATCCTGGACTGGACCGGGGGGCAGGCGCGCGACCAACTATACTCTGACTATAACGGAAAATTGGCCGGGACGAAATTGGGGGATATAGCGCCCCTTAAACAGACCGCTACCCTCCAGATGATACGCGGCGTAGCCGGGCAATTCGACCCGGACGGTGAGAGGCCGAGTCGGTTAGGCCCACTAACTCAAAAATCCGACCGTGCGGCCCTCGGGGAGATGCTCAGGGCCGTCGGCGAGGATAAATCGTACGTAGGCGGGCCCCGCGGAGCCACGGTCTGGGGTAAATACGCGGGCGAAATCTACCAGGGGTATTACCAGCAGGCTATAGAGCGCGGCCTGCCCGAACCTCTGGCCCAGGTTTTCGCGGCCGGAGCAACCGAGACCACCCGGCAGCGCCTCGAGGAGTCTGGATACCTCACCGGCTCCCTAGTCCGCGGTCCCGGCGGCACCGAGGCCGAGGCCCGGGAAATCGGACAGCAGGCGTTGGAGGCCCGCACTGCCTACCACCGGGAGCACGGGGCCAGCAACCCCGAGCAGTTGGCCCGGGAAGAGGTTGATCGTGCTAGCCGCGCCGGTCAGATTGGTTTTACCCAGGAGATCGGGGCGGTTGCCGGCCACGACCAGACTGTTAAGAATTTGGAGCAGGCCCAGCAGCTACGCCAGCGGCAGTTGAGCGCACCCGAGCGGTTACCCCGGGGGGCGGGGATTGACGAGGGGAAATTTGATCTACGAAATTATGGGCCCCCCGACCCGGCGGTCCTCAATAGGATCCCGAAATACCGCCCCCTAACTAACCAGCAGGTCCAGGAAAATTCGGAGAAATACATTCCGGCTATTACTCGGGCGTCCCGGGATCACGGGGTCCCCGAGTGGCTAATCCGGGGGGTCATCCAGAAGGAGAGCAGCTTCAATCCCCGCGCCCTGGGGCCGGTCACAAAATCGGGGCGGGCAAAGGGGCTGATGCAACTAACCGACGCCACCGCCGCCCAAGTGGGCGTTACCGACCCCTGGAATCCGGAGCAGAATATCATGGGGGGCACGAAATACCTCAAAAAACTGCTATCTGACTACGACGGGGACGTCAAAAAAGCTTTGGGCAGCTACAACGCCGGGCCGGACAACGTAAACCGGAATCCTGCAGTACCGTTCGAGCAGACCCGGGCACACGCGTTTCGGGAAACTCGCGAGTTTATTCCCCAGGCACTGGCCCACGCGCATCAATTTCGCCAGGCCCAGACCCAGGAGCAGGTTTATGCCGAGGTTCCCCAGGCCCAGGCCCAGACCTCGCCATCTGGCCAGGCCAGCCAGGGGCGCGGACCCCTGTCAGACCCCGTGTGGTCTGGGGCAGCCCAGGCCCAGCCCCAGACACAACCCGCGCCCTCACCGCAGGCCCAGGCCCAGGGTAAGGACCATGGTCAGGTAGATCAGGTAGCCATGGCCAGCAATCCATTAGCACCCAACAGTCAGGCCGCGCCGCCTTCGGAAAAATCCTGGGGAGATGTTGCCTGGTCTTTAATCGGGCCAAGTCAGGCCCATGCTGCTGAGGGGCCGCCGATGGCGGGGGCCGGGGGACAGGGACCAACTCAAGGCCAGGTATCAGGGGCCACCCAACCGGAACCCACTACCCAGATCAAGGGGACTACCCCAGGGCCGGAACAAGTTCAGGGTCGGGAAGGAGAAGCTTCCCAGATGGCAGGGGCTACTCAACCGGAGCCGACCAAAATTAAAGTGGATCCGAGCCGGAATCCGATATATAATGAGGCAGCGCCTCCCAAACCACCTAAACCCAAACAACCCAAAACCACCAGCCGCACCGCGGCGGAGTCCGACTTCTCAGAACTAGCCCAAACAGAGGAGATTGATATGTCCAAACCGAAACTCCCCTCAGACCATTTCAAATCCTGGGGAATCACCCAGACCCAACCCCCGGCCCAGCAGCCGGGCTATGGGAAGAAACAGGATGAAGACGAGGTTCCCAAAACTATAATCCCTGGCCCACCGCAGCCCGGACCGAAAGGAGATTGATGTGAGTGTGCTAAACCGACACAATTTCATTCGTGTCTATGCCGCCGCCCTGATAGTTTTCGTGGGCGGCCTAATCCTTTGGGCCTTCGGCTACCTCGACATGGTATCCATCCGACTCCAACTAGCCGCTATCGGGCTGTGGCTGTTCCTGGTGATCGGCGGCGCGGTGTATTGGTTTATGAGTGGGGGATACCCGAGCAATGGCTCCTTAGATAAATCCTGGTCCAAGGAAATTGAGGATGAGAATGATCAGCGCTACATTAAAGAGCTTCTTGATGGCGGACCCGAGTGGTCCAAATTTCCGTAAACCCCTATCCCTCATCCTCACCGCCCTACAGGTCTGGATGCCGGTCTTTTTCCTTTACATGGCCGCATCCAGACCCCTGCCGTCCTATGCCCAGGACCGGTTTCTGGATTCGGCCCGGCAGGGCCAGGCGGTAGGCCGAGGCCTGATACCCGACGCTTCCACCCTGGCTAACCAGGACGAGAACGGCAATATCAACCTGAACTGGCGGGGCAACACCACAACCCTCACTCCCCAGACCTTGTTCCCCGACTCGGAAAACGTCACCAACCCCAACGTCGATGACCTGGCCGGAAACGATGCAGCTACCATCAACCGGGCGCAGTCCGAAGCCGAGACCATGGAAGACAGCCAGAGCATGACCGGCCAGGCGTACCGGACGATCATGGGGTCCAGCAACCGGGCCCGGGTCAACCTGAGCGATCAACCCTGGTGGAACCAGACCGACACGGCCATCGACCAGGTGATGGATGGCGATTTTGGTAATTGCGAGATCATCACCACGACCACGCCGGTAACCAGTCAGGCCCATGTGCCGACTTACCGGACCTGCGAGCGCATCATGTATCCCGGTGGGACGTGCCAGTGCCATCACGATTACACCGTAGAGCTTGCCTATCAGTTTGGAGCATCAATAGCTTGCACCACTGACGATGATTGCGCGGTGCAATTCGACCTGCAAACCAACGAGATCTTAGGCTGTTGGGGTTCGCACCGGCATGATAACCCCGAGGTCTTGAGTGACCCGGTGGATATTGACGACGTATGCTTGGAGGTCGAGGAAGGGGTCATCAGGACCGTCGCGACTGTTCAAAATACCTATAATTCCGGTGTTTCCCAGATACCCGGTTGCGATAACGGCCTGGTAGCCACTTTATACGTCCACAACGAGGCCGGCAGCCATGACTACGTGCGGCTGACCTGCAATGTGGTGGTCAACGTCTATCACATCATTGACCGCGGCTGGACCTGCGACCCGGGTTGCGAGGTATTGTTGACTGACGTGGCCGGCGATTCGATTATCCGGCCTACCAATTACGAGTGTACCGGCGGGCCCTGCGAGACCGCCACGCAGATTTCCGGGGCCTGGGTTAACCAAACCGAACTTTATTCCACCAATCCCTTTGCCTCGGTAGGCATCAGCAATTTGGCCCATGAAGTGACGATCACCCTGGAAGACTGGAACCAGGGGCAAATGAACTGCTGGACCGACCCCCAGGGCGAAGTCCATTGTCCGGAGAACACCGGCGACCGCCGCGATACCTGTGGGGAACTGGAAAATAATCCTAACTGCGTTTACGTGCGCCAGGAGTGCATAGAGGGGGCGGAAGACCCGGACACCGGCACCTGTTACGCCTGGACGGTGATTTATGATTGCGGCTATAACGTCGATATCGACGAATTTCAGACCGAAATGGGCTATATGTGCGACGGGGTTATCCGTTGCATGGGCGAGGAGTGCGTTGACGGCCAGTTCGATTTGAACAACACCGGCTTTGCCCGGGCCGCCGGCATGTTGCAGGTAGCCCAGTACGCCGCGTCGGACATGGATTGCAGCGATCCGCATGCCGGCTGCAAGATCTGGACGGGCGAGCATTATGAGTGCAAGAAGGCCATGGGGGGCTGGGTTGACTGCTGCACCGAGCCAGAGGGCGTCAGTATAGTAGATTATATCCGGCTGACGCTCCACACGGTGCGAATGACGGGTATCCAGTGGCACCTAGAGGGTTTAATGCCCAATCCCTTGGCCAGCAACCCCTTTACCGGCTCCTGGGCTGATCTTTCCGGCTACCAGCAGGCTATAACCGGATACATAGACCGGGCCCTGACCTCGGCCTGGGAAACCCTGACCGGCAGCACCAATGCCGCCGCCAGTTACAGCGCCACCATCGGCACCCAGATCACCCAGACACTACTGCGCGGGGCGTACAATGTCGTTAACGCCATGAGTCCGGGCCTGGCGAATTCCATGTTCATCGCCACCGACGTGGGCATGGGAGTCACTCATATCGCGCTCACCCCGGCGATGATGAATATAATGGGGCTAATGCGGTTTTGCGGATGGGTATATACACTGTACCAGATCGCGGACATAATCGTGCACATAATCTGGGAGTGTGAGCAGGAGGAGTTTGAGCTTGGCGCTAAGAAGCAGTTGAAGGTCTGCCACTACGTCGGGTCTTACTGCGCTATGGAAGTGCTGGGTATGTGCATCGAGAAGCGTGAATCCTACTGCTGCTATAATTCGCCGCTGGGACGAATCATGCAGGAGCAGATCAGGGGGCAGTTAGGGCTAGGTTGGGGAGAAACCGACGACCCGGATTGCGATGGGTTATTGATCAGCCAACTGGAAGAAGTCAATTGGGACCAGGTTGATCTGAGTGAGTGGATGGCGCTGCTGGCAGTTTCGGGGGAATACCCGACCCAACGGGAGTTTACCATCGACGGGATAACCGGATCCGGGTCTCAATGGAACCTTAACCCGCCGGAGGCTCCGCGCCAGGACGCGGCGGAGCGAACCATAGAGCGCCTAAACCAGGAGGGCGTTGATTTAGAGGATATCCGCCAGCAGCGGGCGGCGGATCTCTGGGGACAGTCGCTAAACTAAATACTCTGTAATAGTAAGGGGGTGATTTTAACTTTCTTATAATCTTTTTTAAATCTTTGGGTTAGGTAACTTTTTGTGCATTTTATGGTTGACTTTTTGGCTGACATTGTATAGATTAAATTAAAAAAACTAGGAGGTCGAAGATGCAAAAAATTTTTTCCCAAACTTATACCCCCCCTGCCCTGGGCGCGGCGGCTTGCCTGGTGACCGGAGCGGCGCAGATGGCCGGGGTCCCGGTAATCGGGACTATCGGGATTATCCTGGGGGCCGGGTTAATCGGCCTGGCCGCGTGGTGCCTGGTGTTCCGGGTTTGGCCGGTCACTAGTCGCGGCACCTGGACTGAGGAGTGGCAGCGGCTCAATTGGACTGGCCGCGTGGTTGCGGTCTTGGCGGCGGCGTGCCCGGGCCTGCTGGCCTGGCCGTTTCTGCCGTGGCCCTCCCCTCCCCTCGACCCGGCGATCGCGGCTATGGTCTCTGCCGGGCTGCCCGCTCCCATGATGACGCCGGCGGGACCTGCGTGGGGAATCAGCCTATCCCCCGAGGTTTTTTCGGTTATTTTTGCCGCGGTAATGGCCGCGGTGCTGTACGGGCTGTTTTCTAATTTCGCAGTGGGGGAGGAAAAACAGTGTTACCTGCCGGATTAATTGACGCAATGCGCACAACTACTGGATTTTACACGGTTTCTGCCCTAACCGCCTTTACCTGCCTGGCCGTCGCCTGGGCGCGTCCGGACCGCCGGCGGCAGTGCCTACGGGCCGCGGGTTTAATCGCGGCCTTGGCCGGGGCCTACCTGGTCGGGACGTTGCCCACCCGGTACCCGGCTCCCCACCTGTGGGGCAGCCTGGCCGGGGCGGTAATTTGCGGGGGCCTGGCCTGGCCCACCGTCCGGCTCCGCCTGGCCGGGGCCACCTGGCGGCAGGCCGCGGGCCAAACCCGTGATAATTTGCTGGTTCTGGGCCTGATCGCCCTGCTGGCCCTGATCGGCGCGACCCTGGACCGGTTGCCCGGGACGCTGTGGCTAATAATCACCCTGGGGGGCCTGGCAGCCTGGGGGTATTTTTGGGTTGCCAGTCGGCGGAGGGCAACATCGTGAAAAACCTTAAACTCTTCCTGGTCTTAACCCTGATCTTCTGGCTGCCGGCCTGCGCCGCTCTGGACGCCCTGTCCTGGGCGTCGTGGGTCACGTCTGTTTGGCCCGCGGGTAAACGGACGGCGGATCCGGCTGCGGAATCCTCAGCAGGTGAGTCGGGCGAGAAATCCGGCAGCAGCGGCAGCGGCGGCGATTCCAGCCTGCTCATTACTGATAAATTGGTTATCTCCGCGTAATCACTGAGTTTTTAGCGAGGCGCCAGGAGCGTTTCTGAGCGCCGATTTCCACGGGCGAAGGGTTTTATATGGGTAATCCCAAAAACGGGCCTCTGGCGGGCGTACAGAGGCCCGTTTTTTAGGAGAAAACTTAGATTTTCTTCTAATTAGCGTAATTTGGCGCTAATTAGAAAACTAGACAAAAGTAGCACTTTTGTCTAGTTTTACCCCACTGGACGCCGGGCCAGGGAAAGACCAGGAGAAAGACCGGCCAGGGCAAAAGTAACTAAATTATCTACCTTTTTTTCCTTTTTAATAAGTTTATCCTTTTCCCTGGTTTTAGGTTGACCGGCGGCTCAAAATGGCCGATAACTAGACAAAAGTTGCAAGTGTCTATTTTTGGACAGACAAAATATATGCTGCTTGATTAACAAATCAGTTGACTCATAACCTATAAATGGTTATAAAATAACCATGTGGGCGGTCAAGTTTAGTGGCAGGGTAAAAAAGCAGACGGTCAAACTGCCCTCCAAAGTTCGTGACAGCTTCAAGCTGTTAATCAAGGAATTGCAATTATTGGGGCCAGTGTTACCCCAATGGCCAAACTTTGGAAAGATTAGTGGAAAATCGCAATGCTATCATTGCCACCTTAAAAAAGGACGGCCTACTTATGTGGCGGTTTGGCAATTAAAGGAAAATGAAATAAAGGTAATTGAGGTGCGTTATGTCGGTCCCCATGAAAGTGCAGACTACAGCAGAATATGCTGAACTTTCGTTTCGGGTTCCCGCGGCGCACGCCGCCGCGGTTCAAAAGATCATCAATGACTTGCTGGCCTTGTTAGAGCAAGCCGATGGGGAAGATCGCCTTTACACCGTTGAGGAAGTATTCCCGGAAGGAATTACGCCGGATAGTCTATTGCGCGGGGCGCGTTATCGGGAGGGCTTGACTCAGGCGCAATTGGCAGCCAGGGTAGGAATAAAGGTCAGCCATATTTCCGAAATGGAGCGAGGCAAGAGGTCCATCGGCAAGGAGATGGCTAAGCGTCTGGCCAAGGCGCTGAACACGGATTATAAGGTGTTTTTGTAAAGCAAGGACCAGTCAGCCCCATGAAGAATAACTCTCTCATCCCCGCCAAGTCCATGCTCCCCCGGGCCCTGCGCATCGTGCCCTATCTCACCCCGGAAGAGGTTGAGGCCCTGGCCCGGGCCTGCCAGGGGCGGCACCGACTAAGGGACGAATTGCTCATCCTTACCCTGTTTCAGACCGGCCTGCGCATCTCCGAGGCCCTGAGCATTACCCCCAGGCGCATCGGCAGTCATGCCGCCCATCCCGTGTTATATATCGAAGGCAAGGGCAAAAAGCCCCGCATGGTAGCCTGTCCGGACCTCCTGGCGCACCGGCTCAAGAGCTATGCCTTTGACCGGAGCCTGGGCCTGGACGACCGCCTCTTTCCGATCAACCGCAAGTGGGCCTGGCAGATTTTAAAAGCCGCGGCAGAGAGAGCGGGAATTACGAAAAGGGTCTATCCGCACCTGCTTAGACACAGTGACGCCATTGAGCGGCTCCGGCAGACCGGCAACCCCAAGGCCCTGCAAATCCACCTGGGCCACGCTTCACCCATGATGACCATGCGGTATCTGTCCACCCTGACCGCCGAGGACGCGCTGAGGATTCAGCAGGGGGTGGAGTTTTGATTAAATATGGAGACAATCATGAGAAGAGAAAGCCTGCTAGCCGTCTTGCGGGAATTTAAAAGCGACTACGCTGAGAAATATGGCATCCTGGAAATCGGGTTATTCGGCTCGATGGCGCGGGATGAGGCCAGGGAAGACAGCGATGTGGACATCTGTATAAAAACTAAAACTCCCAATCCCTTCACCCTGGTGCACATTAAGGAAGACATTGAACGACTGACGGGGAAGCATGTTGATATTATTCGGGTGCGTGAGAAAATGAATCCCTTTCTAAAGGACCGTATATCAAAAGAAGGGCGCTATGTTTGACAAGAACCTTGTTTTATCAATGCTCACACAGATTGACGACGCCTTGGGAAAAATAGCTAGCCGCTCCCAACCGATTCAGAGTGTTGAAGATTTCACCGGCTCGTCAGCCGGCATGGAAAAATTGGATAGTATCTGCATGCTTTTCATGGCCATAGGAGAGGCCTTGAAGAAAGTCGACAAAATTACTGGGGGATCTCTTCTATCGCAATATCCCGAAATCGACTGGAAGGGCGCCATTGGTTTCAGAGATCTTATTGCCCATCATTATTTTGACATTGATAGCGAACAGGTGTTCTGGATCTGTAAACAAGAAGTGCCCCCCTTATCGGCAGTCATTAAAAGGATGATAGAGGCATTACGTTAGAAAAGCTGGGAGAAATATCTTCCCAAAAATTTCATTCTCTCTCCCGATCTATCGGCCAACCGCCATGGGATAGGATTACCTCGTCAATCTCTCCCATGAGTCGAATCGTTTCGGCCAGAGCCGCCACGACCTTCTGGTAGTGGTGCAGGTCTTCAAAGGTCAGGGTCCGGCCTTTGCGGTCCTTGAGCCACTTGTGGCAGACCTGATAGCCGCCGATAGTAAAGGCCCACACTTCCGGCGGCACACCTTCAAAATATTGCTCTGCGTTGATATAAACCCGCCTGCCCGTGTCCTGGTATCTTACCTGTTCCACTACCTGAGAGCCAGGGACCGGGAATCTGGTTATGAACTTTTCCAGGCGCGGTGACTCCATCAAGTGAAGGGATACCAATTCCGCCCCCAGGTCCACCAGGGCCTTAAAGAGGGCCCGGTTGCCAGTTAAGGGCAGGCGGGGGAAGTCCAGTTTTAAAAATTCGGCGTAACGCTGCCGGTAAGTGGGGGAGTGGAAGACTGCATAGGCGTAATAAAATATGTCCTCTGGCCCTATGGTGTTTTCGAGGTCGCCCCGACCCTCGGGCACAAAACCCAAACCTAGGCGTTGAGACCAGTACTCGACAAATTCGGAGTTGAGGTTGGGAACACGGCCTTCGGAGCTAATATGCCAGTGATATGAATTGGGCAGCCGCTTTTGATTGTTTTCGGCTTTTCCCGCGTTAATATAGAGATATAGCAAAAACAAATAGTTAATCTCTTTGGTATTGGCAGATATATAACAACTTTCGATTATTTTATCGGCGACTCCGACTAATGACCACATGGTCTTTTGGGCTTGTTGTCTTGAGCAAACTAAGCCCAGGTTTTTACCTGCCAGCATGTGGTCCATGACTTCTGATCGAGGCCTGCATATAAACCCACGTGATTGACCAGTATAATAGGTGTAACGCACATCAAAGGGACGATATAAGATCGGCGACACTAAGCTTTCTTCCTGGCCCGAACTTCTTAGGTCTCTCTGTGCCCATTCGACTTTCCAATCTTGAACATCTTTCCCCAGGTTATATTTCTCCCTGGCCGTTTCCGGGTCCAAGGCGGCGAAGTCTTTCACCGTATCTATTACCTCTTGCCGGGTCCAGCGAATGGTCAGGCTGTCCCGGGCGGTCACCAGCCCCACGGAGTTGACCGGAAAAATTTCATTTACCGGCCAGCCCCGCTCATATTCGGCCCGCAAGTCCGTATCCTGGGGGACGAACAGATAATAGGGCGATTGCGGCTGAAGCTCTTGCCAGGACGTGCTGATAACCTCCATTTGACCCAGGGTCCGGTTCTTATCCTCCCTTATCCCCCAAAGATCCGCATAATGCACCCGGGCCGGACCTGGCGAGTCAGGGATTTTCACAAATACCCCGATTGCTACCCCTTGTTGAATGTCAAAGACGTTTTCGTCCTTGGAACCATCGGGGCAGACCTCTTTTTTCTTGGCGTTGCCGTGGAGGTTCAGCAGGTAGATTTCGCTAAAGGTCTGCATTAGCTGTTGCCGCATGCCCCGAAAGGTGGAATTATCCAGATAACCGTGATTGGTAATCATCGCCAGGATCCCCTGGCCTGTCCGAGTAATGCGCCACTGGCCCCAGCGGAGAAACTTTACGTAATCGTCTTGCAGCCATTTGGGGTTCTTTTCACCCAAGGGCCTTCCGTCCACCTTCTTGTAATCCTCAATCAGTTTGCCGATCCAGGTGCGCTCGGTTTTTACCTTCCCGGTCTTGGGGTCGATTAGGCGATGCAAGCTGGCATTGGCAGAGTGGCCGGCATAAGGCGGATTGCCCAAGACCACCTCTATGGGGTCGTCTTTCTTAATCTGGGCAGCCCGATTACTTTCTTCGGCAATGAACCCGGTTAACGGCAGGACCTCAGCCTTTTTAAACCCCTCATCCAGGGTATTGGTAAGATAAACCCCCAGGCGCAGCCCCGGCGGGAAGTCAAAGCCCTTTTCCTGCAAGAGCAACCCCAGCTTTAGGTGCGCAACGGCGTAAGGGGCCATGAGTAACTCAAAGCCGAATATGCGAGGCAGGAGGCTTTGAGAGACGTAAGCGGCCCAACCCCCAGCCTGGCCCTGGGCGCACAGGGTATCGTAAATCAAAGAGATAACGCTATAGAGAAAAGTCCCGGTGCCGCAGGCCGGGTCCAGAATCAAGGTCTTGGGGTCGGCCAAGCCCCAGGAGCGGTCAAACCGGGTCTTGAGAAGATGGTCAATGGCCCGGACGATATAGGAGACTACCGGCTCCGGGGTATAATAAACTCCCCGCACTTTCCGCTTTTCCGGGTCATAGGCCGCCAGGAAGGTTTCATAGAAGTGAACTACCGGGTCTTTTTCCAGGGACCCGCGGCCAAAATCGGCCATGACCGCTTCCATGTCGGCAGCGTTGAGCAGATTCACGATATCATCAATTACCCAAGACACCGTAGGCGGAACTTCCGGGCCGGCCAGATGATAAAACAGGCTTCGGAGCAAAGGATTGGTTTCGGGCAACACGCTAGCGGCGGTATCCCGACGTAATTCCTGGCCATCCTTCATACTCATCTTGGCCGCGAATAGTCCATAGCTAAGGGTCTGGGCATACATATCGGAAAACTCATCGGGCGCCAGGTGGGGCAGCAGGGTCTTTTCAAAGGCCGCCAGCCAGCCTTTAAGGGTTCCGGTGTCAGGCTCAATTTCCAGGGTCTTGAGGGCGGCATGGTGCATTAAGCCGGCCAGCTTCGCCATTCTCTCCGCCAGATCTTTGGCCTTAGTCACCGAGGGACGCTTGAGGGTCAGGAATTGAGATAGCAACTCTCCAACCGCAGCCTGGCCTCCTGTCCTGGCCTTGACCCGGCCGTCCCGGGCCATGGTTCCCAATGACGCCGTGACCCGCCGCTCGCCGTTCACATACCAGCGAAATTCCAGATAGTCGGTAAGAATTAGGTTCGGTAGGGCGTCGCGATAGCGTTTTAGCTGGGGGCTGCGTTCCTCTGCATCCAGGTTGACCCCTACATCCTTGGTTTCGACATAGCCCAGGAGCACCGGGCCCTGATACACCGCCATATCAGGCTTGCCGCACTCAGTAACTTGCCGGGGTTCATTGGTAGCGGTAAGCCGGTCCCCCAGGGATTCCAATAAAATCTTGAAGGATGGCCGGTGAGTGTGCTCAGAGGCGTTGCCCCTGGCCAGATCAGATCGCAGAGATTGGAGATAGGTCTTAAAATGGTCAGCCATAGAGGTAAGTTACCAGAATCTCAATTTAAAAATCTACCTAAAAATATGACTCGGGCATCAGTTAATGCAGCCTTAGCGCCATACAAAGGCCGGGGATTTTAAAAAGGTTTCCCGACCTTTTTTGCTAACCGGAAAAATAGTTACCGTTAACCAGTCTAAAATGATGATTACCAATTTGACAACAAAATAGATTGTATTCATGATATATATTATGCTCTTTTTATTATATTGACATTAATAATAAAAATGTGGTAATTGGCAACCAAGATAGCTAGTATACCTGTCACCTATCATGCTTCTGATTAAGTAGGTTAAATGGGCAACCTTTTTAACAGAAAGGAGGAGCGTTGTTTCCTCTCCGGCATTCTTGCCGGAGTCACCACAGCGCGAAAAAATAATATGAGTGGAGTAATAATATCTATAATTAATAATAAGGGGGGGACAGGAAAAACAACGACTACCTGTAACTTGGCGCACATACTTGGGAAAAATGATAAAAACGTTCTTGTTATTGATAACGATAGTCAGTGTAATTCCTCAAAAATATTATTAGATGGTATTGATTATACAAATACTATGTATAATCTCATCAAAGATGCTATTCAGGTGAGTGATTGTATCCACTTCACGAAATATTCAAATGTATCTTGTTTGCCTAACGATGAAATGGTTTCTGCCTTAGAGATTTTTTTAGCAAAAGCATTTCCAAATAGTTTATACCTTTATCGAGAAAAAATAAGAGAATATGCCAAAGATAATTATGATATAATTTTGGTTGATAATCCTCCAACATTAGGCCTTATTGTCGCCATGAGTCTTTATATGAGCGATTTTGTAATAGTTCCAAATGATGCTGGATCTAAATTTAGTCTGGAAGGCTTAATTAAAGCTATTTCCTTCATTAATGATATAAGAGAGAAAGCTAATCCCGATCTTAAACTATTAAGACTATTAATTACGAAAGTTGACCGCAGAACAATAGCCTCAACCGCTATTTTGCAACAGATTAAAAAAACTTTTGGCGAAGACGAGGTTTTTGAAACTACCATACCAATTAATACAGCATTTCAACAAGCCGAGCTATCTGATAAAACCCTATGCCGTTTTCGGCCAAATGCTACTGGAGCAAAGGCATACAAAGAACTATCAAGAGAATTATTGATTATTCTTGATAAGGTGTGGCCCCAAAAGATTACCCTACAGGCTTTGTAGGTTGATTGGCGATAGGAAATAGTCAAGTGGCAGCGGGAGAAGCAGGTGGAGACCAAAAAAAAGAGACGTAGTTGGCTCGACGAAGTCCATCGCAATGCCTCTGAGAGTTTAGAGGACATTGTTAATCGTGCTGCCGATGTGATCAGAGATGGTAATAAAAACCAGTCAGTCAACCAGTCACTTGACCATTCACTTGACCAGTCACTTGAACAAAAACCAGTCACTTGGCCAGTCAGTCAGCCAGTTAGCCAGTCAGACAGCCAGTTAGTTGGACAGTTAGCTGGACAGTCAGACAGCCAGTCACTTGACCAGTCGGTTGCCCAACCAGTTAGCCAGTCACTTGACCAGTCAGTTAGCCAGTCAGTTGACCAGTCACTTGACAAAACGGTTAAGCCATTCCCGGAAATCCGTTTAACTGATAAGCAAGTGAAAGTTTTATTATTTTTAAAGGTCCAAAAAAACAAATTTACCAATAGAAAAATCATATCTGGAATAACCGGTGTCGCCCTAGGTTCTGTTAAAGATGCCGTGCAGATTTTAAAACAAAAGGGCTTTATTACAAAAACAAAATTAAAAAAAGATGGTTCCTGTATTGGTTTTAGTTATGAATTAGACGAACCTCTTTGTAATCGTTTTATAAAAATCATTGACCAGTCAGTTGACCAGTCAGTTGACCAGTCAGTTGACCAGTCAGTTGACCAGTCAGTTGAATTGTCAAATTTACCTATTAGTAGTAGTAGTTTTTTAAAAGTACCTACTACTACTAAGGAAAATCACAATCTCACAAAATCCATAGAAGAAACTCTGGCCACTCACCCCGAACTAGGTTACTGGCGGCAAAAGGGTCTGACCGCCAAGCAGATCGAACAGTGGATGAAGCTCACCGGCGCCACCTTGAACAACATGGTTAAATCCTTATGCCATTGCCGCTATGAGATGGTGGACCTGGACCACGAGAAGTCCAAGCCCATCGAAAACGTCTTCAACTGGTTTTTCCGGGTAATTGAACGGGCCGGCTATTACCCGGCTCCCAAGGTCTATAAATCCTACCTGGATAAGCAGGTCGAACTGGAAAAACAAGCCCTGGCCGAGCAGGAGCAGAAATTACAGGAGCTTCGGGAAATCCAGCAGGCTAAAATAGACCAGGAAAGAGAACTGGCTTTTCGGGAGATGATGAACAACCCGGAAGGAGAGCTTTATCAGACCTGCTATAATCAGCTGAATCACTTTGCTCAGAAATCTACCCGGATTGAGCTTTTCGAGATGGCCATGCGGAAGGCCTTCGACGAAGTGATGGCGGAGAGGGATCGGGAGATGTTGGAATGTTTGGACAAAAATCATTGATTAAGGTTACGTAATGAGATATCCAAGCAATCTTCTAGAAAATATAAATAAGGCAATAACTGAAAGAGACAAAAAACTTGTCGACTATATTAACCGCATAATTCGGCAACAGAATCTCAGTGGCCAAATCTCGGTATCTCAACAGCAAAAGGAATTTCTTGCTTATATATATCGTAAGGCTGCATCTTATACGAATCTGGTAATTATTGCGGGTTATACAGGCATTTTTGCTGTTTGGCAATTGACTAAAAACCAATTAACTGACGTTCAGGAGGCTATAGTTGCATTACTCAGCACTGCTTCCCTTCTTCTCTTCGCTGGCTATGAAGTATATAAGATGATTTCGCAAACATTATTTTTGCGGAGATTAGACCGTATTACTAAATCACAGATCACAGAGGTAGAACGTCCCAGGGTATGGCAATTGGCATGGGACGATTTCTCCAGAAAGGAAATAAGGGTTTGGTCTTATTTCTTGATTCCCACTCTGCTTACCGGTTTTGGAGCCGGTTTTTTGTTATTATGGATATTTGCCTGGCCTTTTATTAATTATCTAACAACCGCGATTAAATAATATTCACCGCCGCCACCTTCTCCAATCGCGCAGATTGATATGCTGATCCCGGGGCCGGTTGATTTTGTCTTTTAAGACCCCGGAGCATCTAAACACCACCACCCGTCGGGCGTCTAATATTAAATCTTCATTGGTCTGGGGGTTCCGTCCCCGCCGGCGGCCTTTATCCCGCACGATGAATTTCCCGAATCCGCTGATCAGCACATCCTCACCATGTTCCAGGGCCAGCTTGAGCAGATCGAAGACGGCTTCCACCAGCCGGGCAGCTTCCCCACGGGTAGCAAGCCGGCGCTCCACCAGCTTGTCACTCAGCTTGGCCTTGGTCAAGGTGCCGGAGAATCTTTGCCGATAAGCTTCCCAGAACTGCTTATCCAGGCTGCCTTCAATATTTCTCATGGATTGCCCCCTTTGCCGGTGAGCAGGCGCAGGATTATTTGATCAATTCAAAACTAGTCAGTTCAGGCTGTTATCCTCTTTTCCAGGTTTGCCATAGCCTCTTCCAATCGCTGCACCCGGGCTGACAATTGCTCATGTTCTTCCCGCCTTACAATCACTTCGTAAAGCCGGTCCAGGCGCTTGTTGGTTTCGTCGATGCGGCGGCTCTGATCGACTAAGTGCGTATTGACATCATCCAAACGCTTGTTGGTCAGAGAGAGAATGCCTTTTATTTCAGAAACATCCTGCCGAAGCGTCTTCAACTCCGGGAGTATTGTTTCTTGCCCCCTTTGTCGGTTTAGTCCCGGTAGGCCGGTGATTTTCTAACCGCTGCTGGTTTCGTTGTATCATAAAATTTCATAGTTTTTTAAGGCGGTTAAAATTTTTTTCTTGACACTGCTCTGTAGTAGTGTACCATACAGACCATGACCCCAGACGAGATCCGTAGCATCCGAAAATCTCTAGGTTTTCGGAATCGTGATCAATTCGCAGTCGCGATAGGTACGAGTCCGCGCACTGTCGAAGCCTGGGAGCAGGGACGGCGTAAAATACCCAAGTGGGTGCCTAAGTTGTTGTGTTATATGACTAAAGAAAAAATTAAAAACCGCCCATAAAAAAAGCCAAAGCCCGGTTGACCCCCCGGGCTTTGGCAAAACAAAAACTTTTTTCAAGGCAATCAACCTACCCGGGCCTACACCCAGAAAGGTAATAACCGGGACTTTCGCGCCCCAGAAAGATAATTAAATTATGCCACAAGATACTGATCATGTCAATGATTTTTTGGGTAAAAACCGTTTAAAATCCGAATCAATTTCAGAAAAAGTAAAATATCTTAATCTCCTAACCCCAGCCCTGGACTACGCCCGCCGCGGCTGGCCGGTTATCCCCCTCTGGTGGGTTACCGAGGACGGACGTTGCGCCTGTGGTAACCCCGAGTGCGGCAACCCGGGCAAACACCCCCTCGGGAAACTAGTACTCCATGGCGTGCACGACGCCACTACCGACCAGGCCATTATACGAGAGTGGTGGACCCAATACCCCGAGGCCAATATCGGCGTCGCTACCGGCCAGGCATCCGGTCTGGTGGTGCTGGATATCGACCCCCGCAACGGCGGCGATATCAAAAAACTCCCCGGCAATCTACCCCTGACCCCGACCGTTGCCACCGGAGGCGGGGGGCAGCATTATTACCTCCGGCATCCTGGTGATTCGGTAAAAAACGCTGGCGGCCTGGCCGGATACGCCGGCGTGGACTTTAAAGCCGACGGCGGTTGCGTGGTAGCGCCGCCATCAAACCATAACTCCGGACGTCAGTATAGTTGGGATTATCGGCCCGAAACCACTCCACTATCCTCAATACCTGATTGGCTACTCCGATTAATCCAGACCCCGCCAGCCCAGCAGTCCCAGGCCCAGGCATTAACCGACGGGCAGCCTATCCTGGACGGCCAGCGCAACCTCACCCTGACTAGTCTGGCCGGGACCATGCGGCGGCGAGGATTTGGCGAGGCGGCAATCCGGGCGGCTCTCGAAGTCGAAAACCGGGCCCGCTGTCAACCGCCCCTGGACGACGCCGAGGTTGCCAGGATCGCCAGGTCGGTCATGAGGTATCGGCCTAACGCACCGACACCTGTCCTAGTACCGGCACCCGTCAAAGATCCTATACCAGAGTTGCCGGCACAGGTTATTGGAGGTGTAGCCGGGAGATACGCCGAGACCTACTCTCAGTATTTGGAGTGTTGTAAGTCGTTTCTCTTTTTCAGCTACCTGACCATCTTAGGTAACCTTATTTCCGGAACAATCACGCTAAAAACTGAACTGCGCCCCCAGCCCCGACTATATACGGTGCTATTAGGAGAGAGCGCCGACGACCGAAAATCTACAGCTATTAGTAAGACCATATCCCTATTTCGGCAGACAATCCAACCGGATCAATTTAATCTGATCTATGGTGTGGGCAGCGGGGAAGGGCTAGCCAAGGCCCTGGGTAAAACCGAGGAGATGTCCCGGGCTATCCTGGTGCAGGACGAGCTAAAAACCCTGGTGCAAAAATGCAAAATTGAAGCCTCTATCCTGCTCCCTGCGGTAAACACCTTGTTCGAGGAGAATTTTTTCCGGTCGGTAACGCTAAAACGATCTATAGACCTCAACGACGCCCACCTGTCACTGCTGGCAGCGTCCACACTAGACACCTACAAAAATATGTTTACCCCTCAGTTTTTGGACATTGGTTTTATCAACCGGCTATTTATAGTAATTGGTAATTCTGAACGAAAATACGCCATCCCTGCGGTTATCCCCGAGACAGTTAAGGCCGGATTGACGGCCGACATTGGGGCTACCCTAAAATTTGTTGACGGTCTTGCTGGCTCTTGTGGGGGGCTTTACGAAATGCCCCTGACCTCAGCAGCGTCTGATATTTTCGAGGCTTGGTACTTAGGCCAGGAGCGATCACCCTCCGCCAAACGTCTGGACACCTACGGGCACCGGCTCATGGTGCTGTTGGCCATTAACGAGCACCTGGACGTTGTTACGCCTGAGATAGCCGACCAAACCGTTGCTCTACTCAACTATGAGCTGGCAGCCCGGCGGTACGCGGATCCGATAGACGCTGACAACGCGGGTGCAAAAATCGAGGAGACCATCAGGCGGTTGCTGACAAATGGACCGCTCAGGAAACGTGATCTTGAAAAACGGGGCCATAAACACCGTGTGGGGGTGTGGCTTTGGAATCAGGCCGTTAAAAACCTCTTGGCAGAGAAGGATTTAAGCTACAATCCCCAAGAAAAGATCTATTGGCTAAATGTGAACTAGTGAAATGCCACCATTTTTGCCGCCACTGTTTGGCGGCACTTAACTATTAAAAATTCTTATGGATTTATATGTGCCGCCAAAAAAAGAGAGGGGGGGTGTGGGAAAATAAAATATATTTCCCACACCTTATATATCTAGAGTGGCGGCAGACACTCTTTCGATATAAATATTAACTACTTAAATGCCGCCATCAGGTTGGCGGCAAAAATGGCGGCATTTTCTTTAGGGGGTAAATTTTGGGATTAGAACCAACCTGGACCTCGCGGTCCGGTGCAGAATATTGCACCGGTGCAGAATAGTGCACAACCCGTCTTCCTCACTTGAGGGAGACGGGGAAATTAGCGGGCGGGTAGGACGCTCATTAGCGGGTTTTTGTAAACCATGGTTTACATCTGATTTGTCCGCAATTGCGGACATTTTCAATTACTATTGAAGAATCTATCAATTGATATGCTGTGCTCCTTCCCATATCCCACCGCTCCCGCCAATAATCCTCCAGCGAGCGACGGAACCTAACCGATGCAGAGATCATCAGATGTATTGAGGCGCTGGACCAACGGAGAAGGCGGGAATGGGATCATAAGTCGGTGGATTATCAAGAAAAATCAAAACCCTCAAATGAGGGCATTGATACCGGTAAGTCGGCATCAGCAAAGGAGACTGCCCAGCTTGTCGGTGTATCCCGCGCCAAGGTCGAACGCGCCCGCACCGTCCTGGACCTCGCGGTCCGTTGCAGAATATTGCACCAGTGCAGAATATTGCATTACTCCCCCTAGTGACAGAATAGTCACTACCCTTGGCGCTAAAAAATACCCAGCACAAAGTACGCGTGGTATTTTATTACCTGGTGTAACTGTCGCCTTACAATTACCCACAGGAAACGCCGGATTGTATTGACGCCCTGTAATAATTTTTATATTTTATAGTTGACTTTTACCGCGACGCTGTATATATTATTCCTTAAAATCAACTTAACGCGGAGGGCCAGGGCGTGTCCGATCTTTTAAATCAGGTTACGGGTTTAGCCGGCGAGGACGAACTGCTGGACATGGTGATCTGGGAGCCACCCAACAGCAGGCGGGTAAGCCTGTGGACCGGCATCGACGGCCAGATGGCCGTTTTAGTCCACCTATCCCCCGAGACCTCGACCAGATGGCGGGAGATATTTACCCAATTCGGCACCTTTGGAGCGCCAGGTGGACCCGGCGGAACTTAAGGCGCGACGGCGGCAACTAGGCTTCCGGTCCCGTCGGCTCCTGGCCGAGGCCCTGGGAGTGTCCGAGCCTGCCGTTTCCGCCTGGGAGACCGGACGCCGGAAAATACCAGATTGGTTAGAGCGGTATCTCCGGCTGCTGGAAGAGCGCCGGGAAATTAAGAAAATCCTGGAAGACGATCTCTAATTTAATTAAGGAGTAAAAGCTGTGTCAGAGAATAGACCACGAACCGACCTTGAGTGGATTGATCATTTTGTATCCCTGGGCGCTACCAGGGGATTTGCCGAGGTATTTATCCGGTATGTAAAAGACCGCCGGTGCCCAGGCGAAAGATCAGACCTCGATTGGCTTGAGGAATTCGAGGCTGCCGGCACTAGCCCGGAGATGGCCCGGGCAGTCATCCGGTCGGTATATAAAATACGGGGGCGGCAGTCATGACCGCTTACGAAGCCGTGGACGCTTTAACATCCGCCGGGCTTAACAAGGAGTTGGCCCAGGTAATTGTCCGGTTTGCCGAAGACCGGCGATATCGAGGAGCTAAATCAGATTTCCAGTGGGCCGAGGCTCTACAGGCCGCCGGCGCCACCCCGGAGCAAGCCCGGGACATCATCCAGGTTGCATATAAATTAGCCTACAGGGGGTGATAATGCAGCTTAAGGTTATTCAGGGCGGCGGTCAGCCCCGCGAATTATCCCAAAACGATCTTGAGTGGGCCCAACACCTTTACTACGAAGCCGATAAGGTTTCAGACCCCAGACACCGCCGGTTTTTCAAATTCCTATCCAACCACATTCTAGGCAGGCCTGAACTAAAGGTTATTAAATAACCCGCACACACCGCGCCTGTGCTACGGTTAAAATAGCCGATAGGGGGAAGTGAGGATGCAGCTTAAGGTCATTCAGGGCGGGGGCCAGCCCCGCGAATTATCAGAAGAAGATCTGGCTTGGGCCCAGTTTCTCAGTCAAGAGGCCGAGCAGGTATCAGACTATAGACACCGACGCATCTGCAAATTCTTATCCAACCACATCCTAGGCCTGCCCAACCTCGAAGTAGTTAAATAACCTACACTTGCACGCACAAAGCCCGGTTATGGCGATTGACCGGGCTTAAACTTCCCAAAGAGGATAAGGATGCAGCTACAGGTCATTCCGGGCGGCGGGCAGCCCCAGCCCGAACACACGGAACAGGAAATTGAGGAAATATCTTATCATCTTGCCTACCTTGCCCAGCGCCAGAAGGAACCGAGAGCGCGTAAGTTGCTCCAAGTCCTCATTGACCACATCCAACGCCGCGGCAAGCCCTATCTCAAGGTAGCCAAATAGGGAGAAAAATAAATGGTTAAACAGGCAAAAACCAGAGTTTTTCATTACACAACCTGGCCCGCCCTGGTGGAAATTTTAGACACAATGGAAATCCGAACAACGGCAATCGGCCTGGTTAAAGGAGAAAAGCCCGCAGCCTGGTTTTCCACTAATCCAGATTGGGAAGAGACCGTTCGCAAAGCCTTTAGAACTAAATCCGGCGAGCAAACCCCGCCATTGTCTAGAGACGCCCTTTTGGACCGGGGAGTGGTGCCCGTAAGGATTGAAGTTAATCCTGATCTACCGTTTTTAGATTGGCCGCATTATAAGCTGATGAGTGGAATTTCCAAGAAGCTGGCTAGAGGTATGGAAACCGTGGCCCGGGAATGGGGGGCGAATCCTGATGAGTGGCGGGCCTTGTTTTCCCCTGTTACCATAGAGGATTTTCGAGGTTTTGAGGCCTGGACCGGCGTCCTGTGGATAGATATTATCGACGCCTTCGGCAATCTTTCCGAGAAGAAAGCTGCCCTAAACTAAAAGGTGATCAAATACCCGCCCGGGCCCCCATCGAACATTAGACAGAATGTTCCAAACTGTCTAGAGTTAAAACTTCTGAAAATTTATGGCATAGATCAACCGCGGCTTTTCCCATCCGGCCAAACCCCGAATTCTAGACAAAATGATAAAAAGGGTAGCCAAGTGACCCGCCCGAACCTTAAATTAATCCCCGGCAAATTCCAGCCCGGCATGTGGTAGTACGCTAACTGCTTAGATATATTGGTTATTTAAAGCCCTGACTAGTCAGGGCTTTTTTATTGTCTAAAAAAATAAATTATATTGACAGATAGATATTTACAAGCTATGATTTATGTTATATATTTTGGATAAAAATGGACAAAAAAATGACAAGGGGGTCAACTTTGGAACGCCCAAAAAAACAAGACAAAACCAAAAAGGCTTACCACCTGGACGAGGCGGCTCAAATCCTGAGAGTAAGCACACGCACATTAAGGAGGGCGATAAACATGGGACAACTAAGAGCAGCCAAGTTGCCGTCGGGCTTGGTAATTTCGGCCGATGATTTGGCCGCTTATGGCTTAGCTTACTTATGCAAAAATAAATCTTCTCGCCTGGACCGGGCGGTGGACCGCCTAGTGGCTGGTGTAGATCTAGATCTGGCCTACCGCGACGCGGTAGCCTT
>JAQVHY010000016.1 GCA_028695935.1 Desulfobacca sp. | reverse complement strand
CCATAATCCTGACCGCCTTGCGCACCCATCCACAGCTCCGGGCGGCGATGAACATCCGCTTTTTTGAGGAAGTGGAGCGGCTGGCGCCGTTGCTGCATTTTAAGGTGGCCAGCTTTGACCGGTCCCAGGAACCTTCTGATATTAAAGCTAAAGAAGGCAGTACCCTGGCCTGGGGGGTGGCTACCGTCTTAAAATCGGGGGAACCGCCGCCGGACCTGATCTATGACCGCGGCGAATGGGGCAAGGAACCGATGATCCGGGTCCTAGGCCCGGAGCCGATGAGCGTTGTGGAGAAGGTTTTGGCCCTGAACCAGGCTTTGCAGGCCGCCGGGGCGGTAAGGTGAGGTGGTCTTTCACGTGCCCGAGTTGGACACTTGAGCGCGCGAGCTAGAGGCAGTGTTCCTTCTCGTGCCCAAGTTTTTCCTTCTCGTGCCCAAGTTGTACTTGCCATCTCGTGCCCAAGTTGTACTTGGGCACGTAATCAAATCCAGGTGCGGGTCAGTTTCAGGTTGATATCGACGCTGCGGGCGGCGTGGGTTAAGGCCCCTATCGAGATTAGGTTAACCCCGGTGGCTGCGACTTGGGGCAGGCGCGTCAGGGTCATGCCCCCCGAGGCCTCGAGCACTACGCGGCCCTGGGCCAGTTTAACCGCTTGGGCCAGGGTGGCATCAGCCATATTGTCGAGCAGCACGATGTCAGCCCCGGCCGCCATGGCCTCGTTCAGGCCGGCCAGATCAGCCACTTCCACTTCAATCTTGAGGGTATGGGGAACCGCGCCGCGGGCGAGCTGCAGGGCCTGGGTAATGCCCCCGGCCGCGGCAATGTGGTTGTCCTTGATCAGCACCCCGTCAAACAGACCGAAGCGATGGTTGGTGCCGCCGCCCAAGCGCACGGCGTATTTTTCCAGGACCCGCCAGCCTGGCGTGGTCTTGCGGGTATCGACGATGCGTACCGGATAGGGTTGCACTGCCTCTACGAAGCGCCGGGTATGAGTGGCAATGCCAGAGAGCCGCATGACAAAATTGAGGGCCACCCGCTCCCCCATGAGGATAAGGCCGGCGGGGCCGGTCACGGTGGCCAAGATGGTGCCGCGGACAACCTGATCCCCCTCCTGAACCTGCGCCTGAAAGTTCAGGGTTGCACCCAGGCGAGCGAATACCGCGGCGGCCACCGGCAGGCCCGCCACGGTTAGATCCTCTTTGGCCCGCATCTGGGCCTCGGCCTGCAAATGCGGGTCGATGGTGGCCTGAGTGGTCAGGTCTCCCGGCCCTAAATCTTCTTCGAGGGCCAGGTCAATGAGACGAGCTACCGCCCGAGGTAAGGGATTTAAGCTGAGACTCATCGTAAGCAATAAAACATCAGCCTGTGGGCGTAATAAATTTGGATTAGGTTTTATATTAATTTGCAATCAAATGCAGAAAACTAATAATATAACTAATTGATTAAATTGATTCTCTTAACAGAAAACAGGAAACCGAAAACAGAAAACTGTATTGATGGAGAACATTGGCTTGGGCCTCGGTCAGGAAGGAATTTTCTGGCCGGGCGAAGGAATTTCTTCCTGGCCTAACAAGCCCAAGACCCCCAAGGCATGTTGGCTGATAAAGCCGCACTGTTTACAGATTACCACTACCGTGGGCACTGATGGCCCTGCGCGGACCTGGACTTCCCCTTCGGTCTGTAGAGTTGGATTAAAGAAGCCATCTAAAATGATAAACGATTGATGGCCGCAGCGGGGACAAGGAAGTTTAGCTTGCCGCGCTTCGAGGGCCTTGATAATCTTGTCTTTTAGTTCCTTGGATAACGCTTGCATGCTCAAATCTGGAAAATAAGACACTTCCGGCGCGGCTCTAGTCCTGGCGCGGACCGCTCCTTCTAACCGTCAGCCGATGTCAATCCAAAGCTCAAAGCCAGGTGGGCCACTAGGCTACAGCAGATTCCTGGCAGTCCTCGCGCCACAGACAATCCATTACCCGGCAGTCCGTGATCTTCTTGAAACACGGAGAATGACCTTCTTTCTCCTGAATCGCATGGATAAGGTCTTCCTTTCTGAGGCGCGAATAATTCTTCACCCCTAAATTGCGGGCCATTTCCCGAATGCTTTTTAAGTTCATTTCTTAACTCCTAAACATAAGTAGTGATATTAATTGAACTTATCAACTAGCGGAAGACCCCATGGCGATCTTATATAACTCCCGGGGTTGAAATCTAAGGCTGGCGGCGGTCACCACAGATTAGGCCAGCAACTCGCGGATCTTGTCTCGATGGCTGCGGAGTTTGGCCAGTTTTTCGCTCCACATATGGACTTTTTCTTTTTCGCGATCTACCACGGCCTCCGGGGCCTTAGCCAGGAAATCTTCGTTGGCCAATTTTTTCTGGGCCACGGTCAGATCTTTGCTTAATTTCTCCATTTCCTTGGCCAGGCGGCGATCTTCTTCAGAAAAATCGATGACCCCGGCCAGCGGCAGGTAGATTTCCACGGTATCGACAATGGCTTTAGCCGCGGCCTGGGGCGGCTGGCCGGAAAATTCAATATGTAGCTCCCCTAGACGGGCCAGCAGCTCCAGGGAGTGGCGATGGGTGCGCAAAACCCTCAGAGATGCTGGTTGCGGAGTAAATAAATCTACCGCGACCCGGCTAGTTAAAGGCACATTCATTTCGGCCCGAAGATTGCGGATGGCAATAATCACCTCCATTACCAACCCCATCTCGGCCTCGGCATCAGGGTTAATCAACTCCGGACGGCTTTGGGGGAAGGGCGCCACCATGATGCTCCCCTGACTGCCGGGGAGTTTGTGCCAGATTTCTTCGGTGACAAACGGCATGAAGGGATGCAGCAGGCAGAGGATGGTGCCCAACACTTCTACCAAGACCTGCTGGGTGTGGCGACGCAGAGCCGGCTCGGCACTTTCCATTAGGGCCGGTTTAATCAGTTCCAGGTACCAGTCGCAGAATTCGTGCCAGGTAAATTGGTAGACCAGATGCGCGGCCTGGTCAAATTTATAACCGTCCAGAGCCTCGGTCACTCCCTGGATGACTCGTTGCAAGCGACTGATTATCCAGGATTCTTCAATGCTCAGGGGTAAGGTCTCGGAGCAGGTGGCCTCCGGGTCATAGCCCTCTAAATTCATCAGGGTAAAGCGGCTGGCATTCCAGACCTTATTAACAAAATTGCGGTAGCCAATAATGCGATCCTCGGAGAGTAATACATCCCGACCCATAGCCGCGAACGCGGCCAGGGAAAAGCGGAAGGCATCCGTGCCATATTTATCCATGACTTCCAAGGGATCAATGATGTTACCCTTGGACTTGCTCATTTTATGGCCCTCCGCATCCCGAACCAAGGCGTGGATATAGACCTCCCGGAAGGGCACCTCGTGCATGAAGTGCAGCCCCATCATCATCATTCGGGCCACCCAAAAGAACAGGATGTCAAAGGCGGTGATGAGCACACTGGTAGGATAGAAGCGCTGTAGCTCCGGGGTCTGCTGTGGCCACCCCAAAGTGGAGAAAGGCCATAGGGCCGACGAAAACCAGGTGTCCAGGACATCGGTTTCGGGCTCTAGATCCGTCCCCTGGCAGTGGGGACAGGACTTGGGAGTTTCCCGGGCCACAATTAACTGGTGGCACTGGCTGCAGGTCCAGGCCGGGATCCGATGTCCCCACCAGATCTGCCGAGAGATACACCAGTCCCGAATGTTATTCATCCATTCAAAAAAGGTTTTTTCCCACATCTGGGGAATAATAACCGTACGGCCCTCCTGGACCGCGGCGACTGCGGCCGCGGCCAGGGGTTTGACGGCCACAAACCACTGCTTGGAGAACATCGGTTCCACGATGGCCCCGCAACGATAACAGTGACCGACGCTATGAACATATTTTTCGATTTTTTCTAACAGTCCGTCAGCTTTGAGGTCTTTGACGATCTTTTCCCGACAGGCAAACCGGTCCATGCCTTCATATTTGCCCGCGGCTTCAGTCATCCGGCCCTGTCCGTCGATTACCTGGAGAGCCTGTAGCTGATGGCGTTTAGCGATTTCAAAGTCATTCAGATCATGCGCCGGGGTTACCTTCAAGGCCCCGGTGCCGAACTCACTGTTGACATAACTATCGGCAATTAAAGGAATCTTGCGAGCCAGGATGGGTAAGACCAGAGTAACCCCGTGATATTTTTGATAGCGCTGGTCTTCGGGATTGACCGCCACCGCAGTGTCGCCCAGCAGGGTTTCGGGGCGGGTGGTAGCTACCGTCAGATGTCCCTCTTTGCCGGCCAGCGGATATTTAATGTAATAGAGATGCCCTTCCTTGGTCTCGTGTTCCACCTCCAGGTCGGCCAGGGCGGTCTGACAGCGAGGACACCAGTTGATGATATAGTCATCTTTATAAATCAGACCCTCTTCAAAGAGTCGGACAAAGACCTCGCGCACTGCCGTGGATAGCCCCTCATCCATGGTAAAGCGTTCCCGGCTCCAATCGCAGGAACAGCCCAAGCGCTTGAGCTGAGAGATAATCCGCCCCCCGGATTCGGCCTTCCACTTCCAGACCCGGGCAATAAAGGCCTCCCGACCCAAGGTGTGGCGATCCTGACCCTCAGCGGCCAGCATCTTCTCTACGACATTCTGGGTAGCAATGCCGGCGTGATCCGTACCCGGCATCCAGAGCACGTTATACCCTTGCATGCGCTTAGAGCGGACCAGAATATCTTGCATGGTGTTGTTCAGGGCATGGCCCATATGTAAGGAGCCAGTAATATTGGGAGGCGGAATGACAATACTGTAGGACGGTCGCGTGGTTTCGACCTCCGCCCGGAACAATCCTAGTTCTTCCCAATACTTATACCAGCGGTCTTCTATGTCTTCAGGATGATAGACCTTATCTAAAAATTCTGCCATAAACTACTCCTGGTCCACGGGTGGCCCAGTCCTTGGTACCCTTTAGTCAAAATCTGACCTTCGATCGGTTACTGTGAATCACCGGCATATTATACCATAAAAAAAGGGATTAGATACTAATCCCTGAAATGGCCTTAATCATAACCCTGCTGATTATCAGGGGGCGTCTTCCAGATTTTCCTTTAAGGCCTCAATTTCCCTATTGATTATCTTTTCAGCAATGGGCGGGAAAAGTTCCCGGCAGACTCTTTCCGCCACTTCCTGGATAACCCCGGCCACAATTTCCTGTAGGCGCGCATCATCAAAACGGGCTACAACCGTTTGTATTAACTGCTCAACGCTATGGGCTTCGACCACCTGCGCCAAAGGTTCGTTAGCCGCGGGGGCCGATTCAGGTTCGCTGGCGGATGGAGCCGGAACCGTCGGCGCTGGCTGCTCGGCTCGGGCCAGAGAAGATTGATCCCACTCGGTTTCCGGGGGCGCAGACTCCAGATTCTCCGCCTCATCCGGTGCTAAGGCCTCTAAATTTAAGGAATCTAGAGCCTCGAGTTCGGGGGGGAGTTCGATTAAAGTTTCAACATTCCCTTCAGCTTGGGGCGCCACGCTTTTCCCCGCGGAGATCACCTCGGTTAATTCAATAATTTCCTCTTCAATCTCTGGATCAGAGATTTTGACTGCCGGAGGCTCTTTACCTGGTGCTGGAGTCATCTATAATGCCTTTATTTTTGATGATAACTGTCTGACTTAAAATCGGGAGTACCACATTGTTGCCTACCTGTCAAGTTATTTCTATGACTTGGGTCAATAGCAGATAAAAAGTCGGGTTGAGTTTTAGTTTTTACTAACATATTTGTCGGGCTTGACCTGCACCGTTCATCTCTGCTTAACACTGCTCCAAAATAGGAGATATGGAGTGAGGGACGGGGCGGTTTGCCCTGGGACGCGGATTTCGATCAGGCCCCGGGATTCCAGGCGGAAGCAGCGGTCAGCCAGGGAAGGAAACGCCTCCAGACCGGGGCCGGTCAGCAGCACCGCGCCCCGCCGCTGCTCCCGGTAATCCCTTAACAGCATCAGAATTAAACGATTATTTTCTGGTGTGGTGGCCCCGGCCCCAGGCGCGGCCAGAATTAGCTCCGGATCCTTAAGGAAGGCTCGGGCCCACAGCGCCCGGAAATAAATATCGGCCGGGAGTTCCGTGGGGTAACAGGAAAAATAAGGCGTTAACCCCAGAGTCGCGAGCAGCTCGGAGTTATCCTTGATGATCTCGCTGATGCTTCGTTGCTGAAAATATCGCCCCGGCAAGGTGATATTTTCCAACACCGTCAGGCGATGGAGGAGCACCTGCCCAGGGGCCAGATAAGCTAGACGGCGACGCCGTTGGTAAAGGTCATCCCGCGCTGCGGCGGCGACATCCTGACCCCAAAGCAGAACCCGACCCTGGACCGCCAACTGCAGGGTTGCAGCTAAAGATAAAAGTTGCTGGGCGGCGGCAAGATCCAGGCCCTCCAGGAGGAGAAATTCTTTTAACCCTAAGGTCAGACTTAACGGACAGGGCCAATCCGCGGGATGCTCAGGTAAAATTACCTGGTCCAGTACCAAGCTATGTTGAATCAGGATGGCCGATTCGGGCCGGGCAACAGTGTTCTTCATAAGTAAAAAACGGTGCTTAAAAAGGCGTCTATGGCCCCGCAGAGGAGAAGTATCAAAACCGCGCCTTGGGATGTCTGCCGGACTACCGCACCTAAATGCTCCTGGGCCTTTAAACCGTAATGCAGGGAGACGGTAGCGATCATCATACCAAACAGCACGACCTTAGCCAAGCCGACGATCAGATCAGGCCATCCCAACGCATTTAGCAATGACAGCCAGAATCCTTGCCAATAGATCTCGGCGAACATTTGGGCAAATACAAATCCGCCCAACACTGCGGTTATACTAGACAAAATATATAAGGCTAGCATACTGATGGTAATTCCCCAAAATCGGGGTACGCCCAAGAACCGCAGGGGATCGATGCCCATAAGTTGCAAAGCCGCTAGCTCCCGGCTTACGACCATGATACCGATTTCCACAATAATAGCCGTGCCGGAGCGTAGCAAGACAAAAAAGGCGGTAAGCACCGGCCCCACTTCGCGGATAACGATCAAGACCAGCAGTTGGCCAATGAATTCTTCCCCCTGAAGTTCGATTAGCTTCGGGGTAGTATGAACGATCACCAACAGCCCCAGGATTAGGGCCGCGATACCCACCACTATGCCGCCTTGAACGCCGGTGAAGTAAATTTGCCGGGCCGTTTCTCGCAGGATTACCGGAAAGCCCACCGGGCTGACCCAACTGGCCACCAAGAGGCGGTAAAATAGCGCCAAGATGTCCAGAATCAGGGCCAGGCGACGGCCTAGGCTGGCCCACCGGCGGGACAGGAACTGGCCCAGGATGCGGCCGATTTCCGAGACCGTCGCCGTCTGACTCATGGCAATGCCGCAATGGGCAGTTGGGCCGTAATGATCAGCCCGCCTGCGTCCCCTGGGTTAATGCTGAGATCTCCGTGGTGTTGGCGGAAAATAGCCGCGGCCAGAGTCACCCCCCAATGGATCGGGGGGGCGGCGCTGGTTTGAAAAGGCGCCAGCAATGTCTGGATTTCAGCCTCCGATTTTGGTGGCCCGGAGAAACTCAGAGTGATTTCCACCAGATTCGATGAAGGCTGACGAGTCTGGATGACTAACTCGCCGCCCGTGGCCAGTTCCTGCCGGGCATAGTCTAATAGATAAAGGCAGGCCTGATCCAGGTCCCGCTGACAGCCCCAGATCGCCGGCAAGATCTCAAATTCTTTCCTGATCTCGACCTCAGGAGCTAGAGTCGGGGCTATGAGATTTAAGGTGCGGTTCAGACTGGGGATCAGGTTGACATAGTCCCATACCGCCTCCGGGGGTTCCAGAAAATGCCCTAAATCCCGGAGATAAGAGTCCAGAGTCTGCAGGGTGGTGGCCAGCGCCGGCCATTTGGCAGGTGACAACCGCTTATCCGGGCCTTCCAGTTGCTTTCGGACCACACGCATCTCCTCCCTTTGGGCTGGCGTCAGGGAAGGCAAGGACTCATAAACTTTCAACAGGTTGAGCAGGATCTGGTAACTCTCCTGTAATTCGCCCTGTAGTTCCTGGCAGGTCCGGCTCTGCATTTTCAGGGTCGGGATAATTTTACCGGCGACTCGCCCCTGGCAGGCCTGGCCCTCGGCCCTGACTAATTGCTGGCTAACCCTAGCGATGGTCTGGGCCAGGCGCATCAGCACCTGGCGCAGGTAGGTAACCTCGACCTGACCCTGGGGATCAACCCGTTCCACATTATCATGCCACAACTCCAGATTGGTAGTCTGACCGGTTTCCAGGGTATAGGCCACTCGGCTGAGGTAGTCTAATGGTCGGGTCAATTTCTTGGTCCATAAATAGACCACGGTCAGGGCCAGAAAGCCGGAGATTAGCAGACTTAGCATAATTTCCAGCCCGACAGCATTGCGGATCCGACTCTGCTCCTGGCTCTGAAAGAGCAACATGCGGCGCATGCTGTCCACATCAATGCCGATTTTGGCAACGCCCCAATAGATTGCTCCCAGCTCGGGTAAGGGTATATAGAGGGGGAAATAACGGAGCAGCATTTGCCCTTCCTGTTTCGGACCCCGGTTGACCGCTCCCAAGAGGTCCTCTCTGACTATCCTTTGGCTATTGATGGATTCGAGCAATTGCCTTTCCGAGCCGGTGAATTTTTTCAAGCCTCGCAAGGGTCCGGGCATCGGCTCCAATTCTGGTTCTTCCCGACGATAGTACCAATAAGTTAGATGGCGCCCTTCGGCATCGGATACACTATGGATAAGTTCAATCCCTTCGATGACCTCATTAAAAGTGACTTTTTCCCATAACAGCCGCATAACCCGCTGGTCGATCTGTTGCTCTACCCCTGGCTCCACATTCAACAGCTCACTCAGATGGGAAAACTCCAGTACCAGGAGCCGGGCAATGGTTGTGGCTTCATTGGCCTTTTGTTCTTCGATGGATCTGATAGTGCGTTCCATCAGGTCTTTCAGGGTGAAATGGAGCAAAGGAAAAAATAACAGAATCACCACTAAATAGATAAGGAAGGCGGTACCGCCGAGCGCCATTAGACGGTGACGCAGGGAATCGCGAGAGAAGGGCGGTGGGGCAAGCATGTTATTCCGTCCTTAGCAACTCTTTGAGCTCAACACTGGCGGCGGTCAGGGCGGCCTCCGGTGAGCTTTGGCCATATAACGCCTCTAAAAGGTGTTCTTCGAGAATATTATTTACCAGGCGACTCTGGGGTCGGGGACGCAACCGGACCTCTTGCGAAGCAAAAATTTGCTGATAGACCTGCCAGACATCTGTGCCTTTGACTTGTTCTAAGGCACTCTCCAAGGCCGGAATCTGTCCTTTTTTTTTCGCGGCCAGCACCTGAACCGGCTCCGCGGCCACCAGTTGAATAAATCTGGCCGCGGTCTCCCTGATCTGGGAATTGGTAATGGCAAATTGATTTATCCCCCAGCCAAACGAGCCCACATTAGAGTACCGGTTAGAATGGCCGCTTTGACAGGGGATCGGGGCTACGCCGATCTGGCTCAGATCGGTTAGTGTTGCTGGGCCGACATTTTCGCCATGCTGAATCATTTCTTTGAGGTCCTGCATCCGGGTATTCCAGTTGATCATGAACAGCGTCTTGCCCTGATAAAAAGCCTGGCGCAGACTTTGGGGGGCCTCGAAATTTTTTAAGTCCTTCACACTAGGAGTTAAAGTCCCTGACATGGCGCAAATTTCCTGCAAGGCTGCGATGCCGGCGTTCAAGATCTCCGGTTCATGCAGTACCAGTTCACCCCGGCGGTTCAGGATGTCCCCACCAAAGCCCCAGAGGATAGGATAGAAATCATTGTTAAAATTTGTCACATGAAAGATTAAACCATATTTCAGCCCTGGTTCCTGAGGGAGAATTTTCCGGCACACGGCCTTTAATTCGGTCCAATCTCGGGGCGGTGCCAGGTGGTAACGTTTCAACAGGTCCTGCCGATAAAACAGAATGTTACCCTTAATGGAGGTCGGAACCGCCATCAACTCCTCGGCCAACTGTCCGTTACTTTGAGGCACCGGGACTGAAAAGGCCTGGGCCACGGCCGGCACCAGGGCCCCTCTGGAGTAGATGCCGGTCCGTTCTAGCTCATACAGCCAGCCACTCACGGCATAGCGATGGACCCAGGGCGCATCTAATAAAAGCACGGTGGGAATTTTGCTGGCCGTGGACAGGGCCAATACAAATGGCTCATATTCCAACAATCTTCCCGGCACGAATAGCCCCTTAAAACGGCGATCAAAATTTTGATAAACCGGGTCATCCTGCGCCAACTGGCGAATAAGATCTTGGGTCAGTCCATCAAAGGTGTAGATTATGGTCTTCCGCGACCCGATATCGGTGGGAGTTTCACAACCCATTACGCAGAGGACGATTAGCAGAAACAGCCGAAACATTTGGTCACCGCTGAACTTCAGAAATTTTTACCGCTGGGAGGAACTCGGATAAGTTATCCGGCCTCGACTGAGGTTCGTTCGTCATATAAAATAATAACTATAAACTAAAACTTACAACTAAAACCTATAACTAAAACTAATCAGACCGTTTGGCAATCAAAAACTTGTAACGTTCCCAGTACCTTTCCCGATTCAAAGGAAACAATAAGGCCAAACTGCCCAATAGACCAAGTCCTTCCAGCAGAAAAATTAGGCCATAAGTCCAGTTGAGATCGCCGATCCTTTGCAGAGTCTGGTCTCTCAGGACCCCTCCGGCCATTTCCCCGGCCACCAGACCCAGGCCGCTGACCAGATTCCACAGCCCCATGAACACACCGCTGCAGGCACTAGGGGCCAGACTCATGGTCAGATAGGAAATCCCGACGTTATAAAGCCCCCGAGCCAGGCCCAAGAGCCACAAAGAACCAATGGCCAAGTTCAGGGCGGGGGAGAAGGAGGTCAGACTGAGCAGGCCAAAGGCCAAACTGCTCAAGATCAGACTGAGGGCCAAGATGGTCTTAGCTCCTAATCGGCTCCACTGCCCTAAGAGCAGATGGCCTCCGATCATGCCGGTAATTATCCCATAAGAGATATAAATCCCGAACCGGGTGGTTTCCGCTACCGGCAACTGCAACACCTCGCCGCCATAAGAGGTCAGAATAAAGGTCTGGATGGCCAGAAACAAAACCGAGGCCCACAGGAAGGCGAAAAAAATCAAGGCCTGGTTATTGCTCCCCAGAAGTCGCAGGGTCGGCCACAGGTGGGATAAGCTGGGCAATGGGGTCGGAGTGCCAGCGGTGCGGCTCTCAATCCCCCAAGTCCCCCAGAGGCTGATCAACAAGGCCAGGATGGTGACGATGCCAAAGACCTCATCCAGCCAGGCCGGGTTATACAGCGGTAGCAGATGCTGCAACAAGGAGGACCCGACAATAAACCCGGCCAGGGTCATGATCCACACCAGGGTAAGAGCCGACCCGCGATCGGCCTCGGGAATCTGATCCACCAGCAAGGCATTGATGGCCGTAGCCGACACCGTGGTGCCAATGCCGAACAGGGAAAACAGCAATATCCCCTGATTAAGAACCACCCAACTCTGAGGCTCCAAGGCCAGGGACCGGCCCCAGATCGGGAAAAAGGGCATGACTATCAGGGCCAGCGCCATCCCTCCCCAAATATAGGGCAGGCGACGCCACCCCCAAATCGACCGGGTATCGGAGAAATAACCGGCGACCAAGCCGATAGGCGTCATGACGTGCTGGAAGGCAAAGCAAAAGGTGACCAAAGAGGCCGATACCTGGAGTTCCACAATCAATACCCGATTGAGAACATTGGCCAGCAGCACCACTAATAATGAAGTGGCGAAGCGCACCAGCCCTAATTTCAGCACCAGAGGAGAGATTAACATCTAGTTATACATAGAAAATTGGTTTTGAGAGATATGCAATGGACTCCAGTTATCATCAGCTCTAGTGGTTGATTTACTGAGCAGAATCCATATGTTACGGCACTTAACTCCCCCGCCCCTGGCGGGAGGGGGTTGGGGGGAGGGAGACACTAATCTGAATCTAGTGAACACCCAATGGTTTCTTATTGCCTCGCTTAACCTGGACTGCCCCTATCTATGGCGTCGCGGCGCCCCGACGGACGCCTAAACTAGAAAAAGCTAGAATCTGTTCCCTGGTTCATAAATCATTGCATCTGGTTGTAGAGAGATAGATAGGCCTCAACCATTTGCTCTAAAGAAAAGCGCTGCATTACCTGTTCCCGACAACGGTAAGGGTCGATTTCGGCTAATCGGCGACACTTGTCCTTTAACTCCGAATAGTTCTGGACTACAAAACCGGTCTCCCCCTGGACCACGACTTCGGCGACCGCGCCGCGATCATAGGCTAACACCGGCGTGCCACAAGCCATAGACTCTAATAGCACCAGTCCAAAGGCCTCGTCAACCTCCAGGGGCAACACCAGGCCGCGCGCCCGGCCTAGCAGGTCAACCTTCTGAGCAAAATCGGCCGGTCCTAAATAGATAATTCGCTGGCCGTCCACCTGGGGCCGGATCTGCTGATCAAAATAAGGCCGATCCGGGCCGAAAACCGGCCCGGCAATCAGCAGGCGCTGACCCAGATCTTGAGCCAGACGGATGGCGGTGTGTAAACCTTTATCAGGGTAAATGCGCCCCAGAAACAGCAAGAGATCCTGTTTTGCGGTCCGAAAAGGATAGTCCTTGACATCCAGGCCATGCGGGATCAGATGCCGCCGGGGATGGGCTTGGAGTTGCCGGTATTGAAAGTCACTGACTGCCACCAGGTGGACCTGGGGAAAGTGTAGTAGATAATCGCGTTTGATTGGGGTTAAAGGCGTATGCAAAGTAATCGCCAAAGGAGCCGGAGCCGGACCCGCGGCCCAAAAACCTGCGGCATTTTCCAGGTGGGAATGGATTACCTGGGGCGGCTCACAGTGCAACTGCGCCCAAGCATAAGAGAGATGTAAGTTTTCCGAAAATTTATCCGGGGGCCAAAAGGCTTTTGGGTAAGGGCCTTGATGGGGCAAAGGCAGAGTCGAATCACCTGCACAGAACAGCCGTACCTGATGCTCACGGGCCAGTAAACCGCGGATCAACAGCGCTACCATCAGCTCTGTACCCCCATAGGTGCGGGGCGGCACCGGAATCCAGGGAGGAGCGATTTGAGCGATTTGCATGGTAGGCCTCAAAAATTCCCTAGGGCCTGAATTTCTGGGAGGGTGCGCAACGGCGGCAACGCCACATCCGCCATCGGGACCTGAAGCCAGTCCGGCGGCTGCCCGAGTTGTTGCCGAGGCACGGGAATATTTAATACCGGCTCCGGTGGTAAGTCCGGCTGCCAGGTCAGGATTCCGGCCTCTCGCAACACCTCGACCATGGTATGAAAGACGTTTCCGGCCATCTGATCCAGCCCGCGTTTTTGGGCAGTTGAATTAAGAGGGGCATGACGGTGATCCATCTGACCTAAATAGACCTGCATCAGGTGTTGCAGATCGTCGGTGCCGGGAACCAGGTGCAAGCGATTTAGGGCAAAAGATAAGAGGATCAGAGTCTCTACGCCATAGCCGCTCTTAAACGGCACCGCGGTCCAGAAATTTAAGGTCCCGGCGATTTCCCCAGAGAGCAGATAGAGCAATTTTTGTAGGGCTTGCACCCCGGGATGTGGGCACAGCGCCAGAAATGACCGGCAGATGGCATTGAGACGACCGCCCCGCGGCCGCTGATAGACCACCTTGGCGGCTTCCACGGCCTTAAACCAGAGAATCGCCCCGATCGGGTCAATCACCCAGCGGGGATTAAAGTAGGGGGGACGGATATCGGCATCAATAAATTCTACCACCGCCCGCGTTTTACTGACCTGCTCCTCCGTCAAAAGATGGTACAGGAAAGCCCGCATCACCGCCCCTTTCCCTATCGGGGCGGACCGTTGATCGGGGGGCAACGACTTCCGGGCCTGAAATAAACGCACCCCAGAGCCGGACTGGGCCAGCCGCGCCAAGTTGCCGGGCCGTTGTCCACCAAAGGCGATCCAGACCTGATCGATCAGCTTGCGATGAAGGGGCGTCAAAATTGCCAACAGACGGGCCAAATTAGCCGCTTCGCGGGCCGCACCCACCGGAAAGACCAGGTGTACCGGCAGATCTTCGACCTGCTTAATATGGAGCAGCTCCTCCAGGCTCAGACTCCCTGATCGTAATAAACCCAGAGACGGCAACCTGGCGGCTCGCCCCCAATCTGCGGGGTTAATTAATGTTGGAGCCGCGTTCAAGGCTGGCCCTCTACCGCGTGTCGGGCCCGGACCGCGACCTCCGGCCGGGCCAGCCAGGACTGCAACTTTTGCCAGTCCGATACCATTTCTACATAGGTCGCCAGGACCGAAGAGGAGGGCTGGCTTGCCGCCTGGATCAGGGCCAGGTTTTCCAGGGTATCTAGGGCTGCTTGCGGCTGCCCTTTAGCCAGATATTCCAGGGCTAACAGGGTATGGCTGTGGCCGGCCCGGTCTTCTAAATCATCCTCCAAAAAATTACCCGGATAGGGCTTCAATTCCGCGGCGGTAATGGAGGCCAGGCCCGGCTGCGGCGCGGGTTCCCGGAGCTTTCGCCGGGTATAAAGAAATCGCGCCAGATCCTGACGGAGTCGGAGCCAGTCGGGATGCGGTTTCTCGGGTGGCAGATGAATAACCGCCAGGGTATTGTCCAGGAAAAATGGGATCTTGAAAAGGCGGGCATTGAGCACGTAATCGATGTCCTCTCCCCGAGTAAGCGCGGGATCAAAAGGCAATTGTCGAAATAGCCGGGCGCTGAGGGCTAAATTGCCGCCCAAGGCCAGCGGGGTAGGTTTAAGCCGGGGGCCGGAGAGCATCAGGTCTTTAAAAGCCATGTTCATCCAGCGGATTTTGGGCCAATAAACCGTCCAGGGCGCGGTAGGTTCAGGCACCAAGACCCTGCCATCCCGGTTCTGATAGATTCCGGCCAGACCAAATATTGGATGCGCCTGGGACAGGACCGCGAAATCTTCCGCAATCTTATCCAAAAAATGGGGATCAGCAATGATCTCATCGTCATCCAGACTCACCAGGACCTCGGCTGCCCAGATATTGGCCAGAACCAGGGTCAGATTGCGGACCTGGGAATAGCCGGATAAGGACAGCAACCCGGCCAGATGCCCCTGCCCCCGGGTGTGGAGAATATCCTGCAAGGCCCGTAACTGAGACCCACCAAACATAACCACCGGGTAGGGGAGGGGGGGAGATTGTATGAGCTCCTGGAGTTGAGCCGCCACCGGGGCCTCAAGCTGAGGGGCCGTAACCGCAGCCACTACCACTACCTGGACCGCGTCCGACACCAGGGGACTCAGACTGTCCAGGGTCCGTCTCAGAGTCCCTCGAGTATGCAGGGGGGTCGGATGGTCGTAGATGATTTCTCCCGGCCCGGTCCCCGAGGGATGGGTCCAAAAAGTGGGGATGGCGATACAATAGCGCATGGTTTTGACAAGGTTATCTTTTCGGATTAGCTGAGTCAAGGGGATTATGTCGCCCGGCATCTTGCGATTTGTTAACCGATCTGCTAAGTTACCCGTGATCGTGCCCTAAATCGCTTTTGAGTTCTAATAAATTATCCCGATCAGGAAAGGCGTACCCCAAATGTCTGAGTGGATTTCTGAAATCAAAGATCATATTTATCTGGTCACCGGCAGTGCCGGTTTTATTGGTTATCATATCGGTCACTATCTCCTATCCCAGGGTGGACGGGTGATCGGTCTGGATAATTACAATGATTACTATTCACCCCGCCTGAAACAGGATCGGGACCAACAATTACGGCAGTTCCCAAAATTTATCTCCATAAATGCCGACCTCACCGATCTGGCTACCCTGGATCAGCTCTTTCAGACCTATCAACCCAAGAAAATCTGCCACTTAGCCGCCCAGGCGGGGGTCCGCTATTCCCTGATCAATCCCTTTGCCTACCAAAAAGCCAATCTGGAGGGCTTTCTTAACCTCTTGGAACTCTGCAAGCGCTACAGGGTAGAACGCCTGGTCTATGCCTCCAGTTCCAGCGTTTACGGGGGCCTGACCGAGCTTCCGTACCGCGAAGAGCAGCGAGTCGATACCCCCATCAGTTTATACGCCGCCACGAAAAAGGCCAATGAACTGATGGCCCACGTCTATTCCCATCTTTTTGGTTTGCCGACGGTGGGATTGCGGTTTTTTACGGTCTACGGTCCCTGGGGGCGACCGGATATGGCCATGTGGCTTTTTACCGAGGCAATGCTGGCTGGCAAACCCATTAAAGTCTTTAATTACGGTAACATGAGACGTGACTTTACTTACATTGACGACATTGTCCAGGGAGTGGTGGCGGCCCTATTAGTTCCAGGATTAGAGCCCTATGAAATTTTCAACCTGGGCAACCATCAGGCGGAAGAGCTTAACAAGGTTATCACCCTGTTGGAAAATGAGCTTAACATCAAGGCCATCCCTAACCTCCTACCTATTCAACCCGGTGATGTTCCGGCCACTTTTGCCGAAATCAGCCGGGCCCAAACCAAGTTGGCCTTTCAACCCACCACCCCTATCGATCTTGGCATCCCCCGATTTGTGCAGTGGTATCTAGATTATCATAAATCATCAGAGTGTTAATATATTGTTACAGTGATGTTTCAAATCTAAAACATTAATTCAATTGTTTTAAATTTTGATCATATAACATTAATTATTATTGACATTTTTTAAATTATCCAATAAAAAATGAATTGACCATAGGATTCACCTGGCGGGTTTGGAATCTAAGGTCAGCTTCCAGTCGGATTATACCAAATCACAAATTTGGGCCGCAGCTTTTCCAGGGACGGGGGAGCCCAAGGGGTAGGCCATTTCAAACCCGCCGCCCGATGTGGGCTACGCGCGCATTAACCCCCTGCCTTAAATTCGTTTTAATCTAATAATTAATGGTCCAATAAATTTTAAAACTGTGTCAAAAAAAATTGACAATAAGTTATTGATTATAGTAGTGTCGATTTTAGTTCATTTTATAAAACATCAACCAGATTCTTTTCTTAACAAAGAAAACATCAATCCACTTTATCTTAATGCTTGACTAGCGGGGTAAACCTGCGGTAAAGGACTACTGCACTCCTGAATATTTCGGGAGCTTATGGTCATGACCCCCAGTGCCATACAAACCTTTTGGGCCGATTGGCGTCAGAGATTTCCTTAACGGCGTTACCTTGATTTTGAGGGCCCCCCCCGCCGCTTGCGAGCTCAATTCTTTAGTCTGCTGACCTTAACCAGCGGCGCTTTTTACCTGTGCTGGTTAGCGGGGCAAGCTTATCAGACCGGAGAGCTTCATGCCTATGTCTTCCTGGCGGCCGAGCTCCTGGCCTATTTCTTATTGTTGCCTCTGGCGTTTGATGTCTGGCACCTGCGTTGCCATCGCCCGGAGGGTTTGAGAGCCCTAAGCAATTATTCGGTTGACGTCTTTATTACCTGTTGTGGCGAACCGTTACCCATCATTCAGACTACCCTATTAGCGGCTAAGAATCTTAACTATGAATCCTACCAGGTTTATGTGTTAGATGACCGCGGCCAACCAACGGTTGCGACCCTGGCCCAATCTCTGGGCTTCCATTATTATTCTCGCCCCCTGCAAGGCGTGCCGCTACTTAATAATAAGAGTGGCAACCTTAACTTTGGGCTGGGCCTCAGTCAGGGAGAGATTATCCTGGTCTTAGATGCTGATCAGGTGCCGCAACCCGATATTATCCGCCGTATGATCGGTTTTTTTAACTTTCCCCGCGTTGCTTATGTCCAGAGTCAGCAGAGCTTTTTCCTTCCCGATGACGATCCCTTTTTCAACCGGGATGAAATTTTTTATGAAACCATCCAATTAAGCAATGATCAGGCCAATGCGGTGATCTCCTGTGGTTCCGGAGTTTTTTATCGTCGTCTGGCCCTGGAAGAGATCGGCGGTTTTATTACCTGGAACATCGTCGAGGATGTGACCACCTCTTATGAATTGCTGAGCCAGGGTTGGAAAGGCATCTATTTCCCTTACGTTCTGTCCCGCGGTCTGGCTCCTGAGACCTTGGCGGGAGTGTGGCGGCAGCGGTTTCAGTGGTGTCTGGACACTATGCGGCTGTTTTTCTGGGACAACCCCTTACTGAAAAAAGGCCTGAACCTGAGGCAACGCCTTCATTTTCTGGTGCTCATGGTCACCTACCTGATCAGCGGCGTGGTATTGCCCATTTTTTATCTCATGCCCCTTTATTGCTATTACTCGGGCATCTCTTTTTTATATGACCAGGAATGGCATTTCTTAGTAATCCGAGGTGTCTATCTGTTCCTAACCGTCTGGAGCTTCCGCTACCTGTTCTTTAAAAAAGCCGCCTTAAAACAGTTTAAAATGCTTTGTGGATTATTTCCGGTCTATGCCCTGGCCACCCTGGCCGCCCTGTGGTATCCACCGGGACGTAAGCCTCGTTACCGGGTTAACAATTTAACCCCTTGGAAGGAGACCTCGAACGCCGTGTACCTCTTACCCCATCTGAGCTTAATCCTCCTGCATCTGACTCTACCATTTATCTCAATGTATTCCGGCTGGGCTTCCCTACGACTGATTGCTACCAACGCGCTGTTTTCGGCCTTTACCATCTGGGTACTGGGGGAGATGGTAATCTTGGGTCTCCAGAAACCGCAATGGAGTACCAGTACGGATCCACGGTTGGTGTATGGGTTTGAATCTTAGGCTAATCTGGCTGGCGGGCATCGCCCTGTTTCTGGGTCTGCTGTTTGGCCTGATCTGGCGGCAAGATCCGGATTTCTGGCGATCCCCGCACACCTTGTATCAATCAGCTCAGGCTGCCACTCAACAAGGGGACCTGAAACTGGCCCTGAGTCTGGCTGAGAAGGCCTATAAACGGGAGCCGGCCAACGCCGGCTATGGGACCTTCTTGGGTTGGCTTTATCTGAAAGCCGGACAACCGCAGGAGGCCCTGACCGTCTTTCGCCAGGTCTGGTCCCGCCAACCTACCGCTACTGATAGTCTCAAAGGCCAGGCCCAGGCCTTGGAACAACTCGGTAACACCCCGGCCGCCTTGACTCTGTTGGATATTTATCTTGCTACCCACCCTGACGATATCCATGTCCTGCAGTTTGCCGCGGATTTTGCCGGCCGCCAACGGCTCCATCGGGCCCAGGCCTTAGATTATTACCGTCGTCTTTATCAGCTTAATCCCCGCGATCCCTTGGTGCGACGGCAACTCCTGGATCTGTTGGTCGCGGAAGCGCATTATGAAGAGGCTATTCCCCTCCAAGAAGCTGAAATTGCTGATTTTCCAGACAATCCTCAGGCCTTGCATCAACTGGCCCTGCTCCACTACTGGAAGCGGGATTATCAGGCCGCGGTACCGATCTATCAGCGTTTATTAGAGATCGAAGCCGACAACCAGGCCCTCCGTCTGGAAGCGGCCCAGGTTGCGGATGCGGCCCAGGATCTGGACCAGGCGATTAACCATTATTTGCAGTTATATGCTCAGGAAAAAGGTAAAAAAGAACACGCCCTGGCCCTGGCCCGACTCTGGTCGCAGAAAGGCAATCATGCCGAAGCCGCGGCGGTGTTGGCTCCTCTGATGCGAGATCACCCTGACCTCTCACAGCAGCGCTGGTATGCCTTGGAACTGTTGTTGGCCGGGAATCACTCCCAAGCCCTGAAGGCTTATCGGGCCGCCTGGGAGGCCGGGGATACGCATCAGGAGACCATCCTCAATCTGGCCCGGCTTTATGCCGAAAGACGTCAATTTATCAAAGCCGCAGAAATGTGGGAAGAAGCTGAACGTCGCCAGTTAATCCGAGGTGAACAACGCTGGGAGGCGGCCTTAACCTTCTCCTATGCGCATCGTTATCGCCAGGCCATCAAAATTTTAGGGCCGGTAGATCGACATAAGCATCCCCAGATTCAGTTGTTTCTGGGGCAGATGCATTTCTACCAGAAGGATTGGAAGCGGGCCGCGGATTATTATCAGGCCTACCTGGAGGACCACCCCCAAGATCTGCACGTGCGGGTACAACTGGCCGAAATGCTGTCTTATGAGCCTGATACTCTGGAAGATTCGGCCTGCCAATATGAGGCAGCCTTAAAAATTAACGACGATGCCCGCTTACGCCTGAAACGGGCCGCAGTCTTGATCCAGCAGGCCCAGGAATTGAGCACGGACCGGGAGAAATCGAAGCGGGATCTGGCCCCCCAGAAATGGGCCGCGGCCGAGGCCGAATTACGGCGTTGTCCGGCTAGTTGCGACGACCCGGAAGTTCTAGTGCAACAGGCCCGGCTTAATCTCTGGTTAGGAGATCTGGATCAGGCCCTGGCCAGCTATGAGCAATATTTGCATCGAGTACCGAATGATCGCCAGGCCCGGCTGGAACAGGTCCGGGTCCTGGTCTATCTGCAGCGCGGTCCCGAGGCCTTGGAAATCTTACGCCGTTTACCCCCCAAGGAACCGGGGGCGGAGACTATATTAGATCAGCCTGGCGATCGGGACCTGGTGATGGTAGCTATTGAAGCTAACCTGGCGACCCAGAACTGGGCGGAGGCCAACCGCTGGGCCTTAAAATTATACTGCGGTCAATTTCCCGACAAAGGCCGGGCCGCCCATGACTGGGGGGAAGCCCTGAAATGGTCGCAGGCGGAAAATCCCGCGCGGCCGGATAACCAACCATCACCACTCAACCCGGAGGAACGGACCTGGGTGGCCCGCGCCTTGTGCCACCATCCCGATCTGGAGAGCCAGCCGGCGCTGATCAGAGAGGCGGTAGACCGTTTAATCGACAACCTGTACACCAAAGGCATCACCCGCAGCCGCAATTACCATGCTACTCTGCTGATGCTGGCCTACTTAATGCCCCGCTTAACCCACTACGACGATCTGGCCAGCCTAGTTTACCGCATCCCCGGTATAAATGTCGGTTCTCCAGAATACATTGCTTCCCTCAGTTTTTTCACCAGCAAGTTGGGCCGCCACGGCGGTAAACTCGATTATCTCCTCAACGTGCTGGAGGAGCGCCGGCGACATTATCGTCCCCGCAACCCCGCGGATTTAATCTACCTGGCCGGACTGGCCACCGAATTAGGGGATCGTCGCAGTGCCGATTATTATTATCGTCGGGCCGTGGAATTGCGTCCGGACGATCAGCGGCTGGCCGCCCTCAAAATGCAGAATCTGATGGTCATGCAGGACTTTGGCCAGGTGCTGAAGGTGCTGGAATCACAGCCCCAGGATCCGGCCACGATCTTAGAGACCGCCAAGATCTATCTATATCGACGGCAGTATGAGGGCGCTATCGCGGTGCTGAACCAATTTCCCGCCTCTGATCCCCAGCGGCCCCAGGCCCTGCTGATGTTGGCGCAAGCCTATCGCCGCCAGGGCGATTATCCGCAAGCCTTGCAGACCCTGGAGCAGTTGGAAGCCTATAATCAATCTGATCAAGGTTGTCTTATCCGCGAGATAAAAAATCCCCCCCACCCCCCTTTAGAAAAGGGGGGAGATAATCGCTTGTCCTCGTTTAGCCAAGATGGTGCAAGTGGCGCTTTTACCTTGGCTAAAGGGGGATTAAAAGGGCGCAACGGAAATGAAGATTTAAACCGAGATGAGAGCTCGATAAAAAAGTCCCCCTTTCCTAAAGGGGGATTTAGGAGGATTTCACCAGATGATATCTTGATGGAAAAGGCGCAGACCCTGGAAGCGATGGCTGACCAGGGGGCGGCCCGAACCGCCTATGAAGAAATTATCCGTCAGACCCCGGACTCCCAGACCGCTTGCGTGGCCCAGGCCCGCCTGGCCCGCGTCAATGGCAATTGGTCGAGGGCCTATAAACAACTGGCCGCCGCCCTTCAGCAAGCTCCCCAGGACCGCCAGCTCTTGAATGAACTGGAAGATATCCGTCAGCGAATGCGAACCCAGGTCGGCGCCCGTAATTTCCCCTATGGCCGTGGGGTGCGTCGGCCTGAAGAATTACTGCGACCTTGGCAATTTTGCCGGTTTGATCGGGAGCCGGCGGTTGGATTTACCAGCTCGATATTTAGCCTGGGTCTGTCATTGCACCCTAATCAGGTACTGCTGCCCGAATATTCCTGGACTAGCGATAGTAATAATTTTTATGTCCATAACCTCCGCCTTTCTGGAAGTCTTTGGCTTAGCAAGGTGTTGCCGCTAAAACTTGCTGCTGGATATCGTCACTATAAGCAAAATGATAGTATTTTGCATCGGGCCGAAGTCTCAGTGGGGCTGGGGCCAATGGCCTTAAGGGATCGGGTAGGGATTAGCGCGGAAATTATCGGTAGACGTTATTGGAAGCGAACTGACCGGGTGATCGTAGAAAAGATCGTTGGTCCTGGTCCCATCACTAACGTCTTTCATGAAACAACTGACCGAGACGATCGCAACCGCCTGTTGGGCTCGCTAGCAGTTAATTTTCCTCTAACCCGCAACACTGACGCCAGTCTGAGATATTCCCGCCAAGACCTGTTCGACCAAGAGGCGCACTTATACCCCCGGCTTTACCAGTCAGTCCTTGATCTGCCAGAGTCTCGACTTACTACTCTGCATCAGCTGGAGTTATCTTATAAACATCAGCTCCGTCCGGGTCTGGAATGGCGGGGTAACTTGGGCGGGGCATATTTTTCGGACCATAACCGCCGCCTAACTCTGTATCAGGGACTGGCTTGGCAGGCAGTGCGCCAACCCCGTATGAATTTAGCAGTCACCCCGCATTTCTATATGGCAGCTTATCGTCAAGGGCGGGAAGCCTATTTCAGTCCTGGAACGTACCGGGCCTTGGGTTTGGGATTAGATTTTGATCGGCAGATGTATCGCATGCCTACCCTTATTCTGCAGGTGACGGGCCAGGCGGTAGGGCAGCACTCGGAGTGGGGCCCGGCCCTGCAAGGCCTGGTGGCTTTAGAATGGGAACTAGTCCAGAATTTTTATGCCGGGGCTCACTGGTTTTATTTTCGCGAATGGGTCGATAATTACCGCTTAATGAGTTTAGGGGCAGCATTGCGATGGCATTTTTAAGGAAAATGCCTTTTTTGATCTGGCTTTTGTTGGTTGGTATTATTGTTAGTAGTTGTGCCGAAGTCAAGCAGCCGGGCCCGGCGGGGCCGGAGATCGAAAACGCCCAACAATTAGCTGTAACCCGGCATCCCTTTAAAACCTGGAATCTGGCCCGCACTTCCCGGGTATTCATCAAGCTTCTTCTTACCATCCCTCAGACTCAAAGTCGCACCTATCCTTTTCTGGGCTTTGACTGGTGGGTAACTGAAACCGGCAAGGCCATGATAGATAATGTCTGGTCTCCCTCCCCAGCTTACGACGCGGGATTGCAACAAGGCGATATTATCCTGGCGGTGAATAACTGGCCTGTACCTCTTTGGGTCAGGGACTGGGAGTCATTTTCTAATCATGTCAGAGATATAATTCCAAGCCTGTTCCCTGGCATAAAACTATATTTGAGGAACTCGCCCCAAACTATACGTTCCCTTTTAATGCTGCCCGGTGAATTATTATATTCTCTAGTACTAGATGTTCGTTATCTCCGTCAGGAAGCAGAAGGATTTTATAAAGCCGGCCCGGTCGGTTTATTGATTCAACGGGGTAGGGAAAAAACCGAATTTACTCTTTACCCCTTGCAACTCCCGGCAGATTACGGAATAGTGATTTCTGGTGGGAATCAAATCAACGCCTTTGCGGCTCCCGGCAAAATTATTCTAACCCAGCGCATGATTGATCTCTGCCGCAGCGACGACGAATTGGCTTTTATTATCGGCCATGAATTGGCCCACCAGATCAAATGTCATCTAGCCAGAAGCGCCGGCCAAAAGGTTTTGAGTGCGTCCCTTACTGGGGTGATAAGTTTTTTTTCCGGCTGGTTTATCAGTCAGAATTTACAAAATTGGCAATATTATGGCGAACTTGATCCTGGTGAATTACTCAAAGACACGGTCTATAGCGTCTATTCTCGGCAGGATGAAAAGGAGGCTGATACTTACGGCCTCTGGTACGCTTACCAGGCTGGATATGATATTGACCAAGCCCTAAACTTATTAGAACGTTTAGCGGCTGTAGTAAATGACCCCTTTGAACGGACCTATTTTCTAGACTCACATCCGGCGCCCTTGGAGCGCCTGGCCCGATTGAAAAAGATTGCCCAGTATTTTAAGGCGGGGCGGGCCGCCGAGGTCTTTTTGCAGTCGCCCGACCTGGGTATCGTGCCGGTGGAGGCTAAGTGAGCCAACCGCAGGCCAAGGTTTCTAGCCTAAGGGCAAGACCACCGTCACCCAGGTTTCGCCGGGTTGACTATGAATCTTGATTTTGCCCCCATAAGGACTCAGTAAGCGCCGGGCCATATACAGGCCCAAGCCGGCATGGGGCGTTGCTGAGCTATCTTTGGTAGTAAAAAACGGCTCGAACAGGTGGGACTGCACCTCAGGCGCCATCCCGACCCCGGTATCGCCGATCCGAATGAGGCGGCGTCGTTCTTGCCAGGCGGTTTCGACCGTCAGCACCCGCAACTGGACCGGTTCCATGGCTTCCAGGGCATTATCTACTAACAGGCGGAAACTTTGGCTGAAATCGATATAGTAGCCCACAATCGGCGGCAGGGCCTGATCAAAGTGAAAACGCTTGTCCACCATATGTTTGAAAAAACGGTTGGCCTCGTAGAGTTCCAGTTCGTCCCGCAGTATGGCGTTGAGATCGAATGATTGCCGCCCCAGTTCGTTCTCGTGCACCCCTTGTTGGATAATCAGTTGGGCCAGATATTGCAGTTTTCTGATTTCGTCATGGAGTTGCCTGGTTTTATCTTGCCGATATTGATAGTATTTTCCCCAATCGGCCTGTAATTCCGGGGTGAGCCGGCTCGCCAGCTGGGCCTTCTCCTCCACGTCCTTCCGCTGGAGCAGTTCGCAGTAAAGGGACAGCACTTGCAGCGGGGTATTGAAGTTATGGACGATGCCGGTACAGCGCTGCCCCACCGCCGAATGCCGATAATATCGTACTAGTTCCAACCATAAGCGCTCACGCTCGTCCATTTTTACTCCCTAGCGCAACTTTGCTCCCACCTGAGGATAAATCAGATATTAAAGATCTTTCCGCGCAACAATTGGCGCTGCCAGTAAAATACGAAACTGAACAGGTGTTCCCGATCCGCCTTGGTCATATTAACAAATCCGATCCCGACTTGCCGTTCATCCTCCTGATCGGTCCAAACTACCCGACCGAAAATTTTCTGGACCTGGCAGGGGCGGCTAGGAAGGAGAATGGCCAACTCCAGTTCTTGTCCGGCCGGCAAAGATGTTGCCCCATAAAGGCGCAGGCCATCTACACTTAGATCGAGGGTTTCTCCGAGGTAGACCTTGTGCTCGGTCCGCTTGGTGCTTAGGTCTAGCTCCTCAGGCTCATCCCGTCCTGCTTGAGTCTGCTCGGATAGACAGAAGTTATTAAACAAGTGGTCCAAGGTCCAACCAAAAATAACAGATTGCCGGGGGGTAGTCTCAGTCGGAGGGTGAGTGGCCTCCGCCTGGAGCAAATTGGGGCTGGTTAGGGGCGGTAGTAGACGATAATAGACCGGCAATCGACAGGGCACGCGATAACTGCGGCGTCCTTCCTGGCCCTGGAAAGGATAGAGCTTCGGATTAAGCTGATTAGCCAATTGCATCTACGGCCTCCTGATGATCAGAGTGACGGTGAGTTGAGCGGATCTGCCAGGGGACGATTTGGAGAAATCAGAGTCAGATTGGGGCTTGCAGACAAAGATACCGACCCCAGGTTGGGGACATTACGGTTTTTAAGCTTGGCCTGATAGAGGGCCTGGTCAGCCTGGCGTACCAATCCGGCTTCGCTGGCTTCGGCCAGCCGCCGGTTATCAGCCAGACCGGCACTCAGCGTTACTTTAATTGTCAGGCCGTTGGAAAAATTTTCCTGCTGCAAGCGCAACCGTAACCGTTGCGTCAGTTTCATGGCTTCCTTGAGCGAGGTATGAGGCAGAATCAGGGCAAACTCATCACCCCCATACCGGGTCAGGATGTCTGACTGTCTGATTTCGTCTCTCAAGACCCCGGCTACTTGCTTAAGCACTTCGTCCCCGACGGGATGTCCATAGCGATCATTGATCATTTTGAATTGATCAATATCCAAGAGGATTAGTGAAAGAGGATAACCGTAACGTCGGCTGGCGGAAAACTCCTTGCTTAGATGGTAGTCAAACATACGGCGGTTCATCACCTGAGTCAGGGAATCATATTCCGCCAAGGTGCTCAGATGCTCATGGTCTAGGGCATTTTTCATGGCCATGGCCATATAAGGACTTAAGGTACGCAGTAATTTGCCATGAGAGGTCGATAAATTTATAGGTTGGTCTCCACCCAGGACCACTAGACCTACCGGCACATCGGCGATCTTCAAAGGGAGATGTTTCAGATAACGTGGTGGTCGGGACAGACGCGCTGAAGTCGTCAAGGCCTGGAAAAACTTAAATTCCAAGGGAGCCTCCGGCCAGGGTAAGGGGTAGGGGTGCCAACGCTTAAGCTGACGAAGAAAGATTTCCTGGCCAACTGAATCAAAAACGCTAGAGAGAAAAATTTTTCGGTTTTCCGGGGCTTGGTACCAATCCAGACCAAGGAAGGTAAAGTTAACCAAGTGGGTCAATCCCTTGGTGATGACCGCGGCCAATTTAACCGGGGACAGAGTAGTGGTTAAGGCATAACTAAAAGAATTGATAAAACTTAGACTTAGCTTTTGTTCTAAGAGGCGTCCCCGTTCGGCCCGGAGACGGTGCGTTTGTTGCTGTAGGCGTTGGTTAGCCTGGGTTAGTTGTTCCGATAAATTCAAAATCTCAAGAAAGACTTGGTGGTTCTTCCGTCCCTGGCTTAAAGCCGGCAAGAGTTTTTCTTCGGTCACCGGTTTCATCAGGTACGTATAAGCCCCGTGATGAATTAACTCTAGCACCCATTCCGGAGATGGGTGGGAGCCCATAAATATGATGAATCCATCCCGATCCAGACTTTGCCAAAAGTGCAGCAATTCAATGGGTGGGACATGGGGGAGACGATCATCACAAATTACCACCGTGAACCCCTGATTGACCACCTGACGCCAATCCTCAGCCTCGTTAGTCAGGGTCTGGATCTCAAACCCGCGGGCTTGGAGCCAGGCCCTAATCAGAAATGACATGGTTTCATCTTTATCAATGATCAATACCCGCCCCTGGAATGGTTTCGACATCGACATCACTACCGCCCCTAAAAATATATTTTTGACTCTTTTATGCACAAAACATGCCATATGTCTCAGGGGGGGCAACAATACAGCTAGTTTCAAATTGCCGGTTTATAAAAGCCTCGGCAAGTATAGACTTTTAGCCGCGCGGGGCTTCAAACCCCTAAGGTTAACACCCACGAGCAGTGGTTTTTGAGCTTATCGGCCAGGAGATTTTAGCCTAGCATGGGAGTTGCTTAACTAACAGATTTGCCTAGTCTGCCAATATTTTGACGGCGGGCGGGAGGGTGGGGCAGGAGGTTGGAAGCTTGAAAAGCAGGAGGGGATTTTTCAATAATCTTTACAAAGGAGCGGGCTAGCTCGGGGTCGAACTGGCTACCGGCATTGGCCAAGATCTCGGCCAGGGCTGCTTGCTGATTCCAGTGCCCCCGGTAGGGTCGATCAGAAGTAATGGCATCATAAGCATCTGCCAGGGCCAGAATGCGGGAGAGGAAAGGAATCTCTTTGCCGGCTAGCTGGGACGGATAACCCTGACCGTCCCAGCGTTCATGATGATAGAGGATAATGTCCTTCTCAGGGGTAAGCAGGGCTAAAGGTTCGACAATCCGTTCTCCTACCAGGGGGTGGGTCTGGATAATCGATTGCTCCTCCTGGGTGAGTTTTCCCGGTTTGAGGAGTATAGCGTCTCTGATGCCCACCTTGCCGATGTCATGTAATAAACCGGCAACCCGAATGGCATCCAGGTCCTCCTGGGGCAGGGTCAATTCCTGGGCGAAGCGGAGGGCTATCTGAGTTACCCGTTCCGAGTGTTGGCAGCTATAAGGATCACGAGCTTCCAGAGAATTGACCAGGGCTCGCAAGGTTTCATAATGTTTCAGAACCACACTTTCATAGAGGGCGGTATTTTCTAAGATCAGGGAAAAGCGCGCGGCCAACAGGTTTAACATTAACACATCATCGGAATCGAAATTGCGGTCGGGATTATGACTGACCAACAGCACCCCGAAGAGTTCGCCGCGCACCCGGAAGGGCACGGCTAGGCCGATCTTCTCAATCTCCTGACTTAGATCGCCATTTTTTTGACGCTTGATAAACACTGAGGTCTGTTGGTGGACAACTTGTTGGGCTGCTTTCAAGAAACTCGGGGTTAAATCACCAGTTCCCAGACTAGCGATGGGTTCTAATTGCTGATGATCCTGGTCAATCAAGAGAAAGTAGGCCAGAGTGCCATTGGTTAGATCTAAGGCCATTTGCAGAATCTTAGTATAGAGCTCGTTGGTCTGGCGTGCTTCTCCCAAACTGGTGAGGGTCTCACAGAGGATCCGTTGTTCCCGAGTCAACTTATCTATTTGCCCGTTCCGACCTTGATTAAGCTCTTTTTCGCATACTTGGTGACTTAGAGTTAAATTTGGGGTTTGGAGGGTTTTCTCGATTTTTAACTTTACTAAAACATTTTGGAGCTCTTTTAAGCCAACCGGTTTGGAGAGAAAATCTGCGGCTTGGTGTCGCCAAGCCGACAGAACTACCGAATAGGAGGGCTGGCCCGTTACGATTACTACTTGAACATCTTGATACCGTTGCCGGATATGTTCCAGTAGTTCCAGACCGCTGAGCTCGGCCATATTCTGATCTAGAAAGGCAAAAGCAATGGGCGTCTGATGCAAAATCTTTAAGGCTTCAAAGGCATTAGCGGCCGGAATAACATTATATTCCTCACCCGCAGCTTGGATCAGAGCGGCCAGGATGGCCAGCACTTCGGGTTCATCATCGACTACCAAGATATTATATTTTTTTTCCACAACGTTCCGCTATCTAAGGGCCATGGGGAAGGTACAATTTAACCACCAGCTCTGTTCCACGGCGCGTCAACTGAATGGTTAACCCATTTCCTGCGCGCCTAACCGCGGCCTTGGTCGGAGACCCAGGTAGATTGACTGGTATTATGGTACCAGCATTGTGCTGATATATTTATTTATCGGCATTTTTCGAGGACACCTTTAAGGCTGCCATATAGATAATGCCCACGGCATGCCAACCCGAAATAGGTCATATTGGTCGGCGATACAAATTTTGCTGATTGGTCAGAGGCAATCGAATAATGCAGCGCGTCCCCCGATCGACTTCGCTCTCGATAGCGATTTCCCCCTGATGTTGTTCAATGATCTGTCGGGAGATGACTAGCCCCAAGCCTGTCCCTTTCTCTTTGGTAGTAAAAAAAGGGCTGAACAGCTCCTTTTGCACCTCAGGCGGGATTCCCTGGCCGGTATCAGCAATAATCAATGCGATATCATGATCCCCAACCTCTATTTTAACCGTTAGTTGTCCCCCGGCGGGCATAGCCTCCAGAGCGTTCTTAAAAAGATTAAGAAAAACCTGGCGTATTTGCCCTGGATCAAAGGAGAAAACTGGCACCTCAGGGGGTGGTTGGAGGCAAAACTTAACCTTTTGTTCCTTGAAGCTAGATTCCATCATTTCCGCTACTTCCTGAAGCAGCAGGATAATTTTGCCCGGCACTTTGTGGGGGGTAGAGACCCGGGTAAAGCTACCCAGGTCGGTGAGAAACCTTTCCAGACGTCGGGTCTCTTCCTGGATGATCTGCAGCTTCCGTTGGTCTTTCTCCTCCAAGGAGGCCGAGCGTTGCACCTGCTGGGCAAAACCGCCAATTAACATCAGGGGGTTTTTGATTTCATGGCCGATGTGGGCCGCCATTTGCCCCACCGCGGCCAGGCGTTTATTTTGCAAAAAACGTTCTTCTAAGCGCTTGCGTTCGGAAATATCCCGGAAGAAACCTACCACGCCGATCTCCTGGCTGTCCTCATAAATCAAGCAGGCCGAGAGCCAGACCGGTACTAAAGACCCATCCTGACAGCGCAAAGTGGTCTCAAAATTTTCCAATCTGCCAGCCCCGCCAAAATCATCCTGATAAATCTTTTTTTTGATTTCTCGGGCTAAACCCGGGGGGTACAACTCGGCCACATTAAGCTTGCCAATCACCTCTTCCGGTTGATAACCGAGAATCTTTTGCGCCCCTTCATTGTAGATCAGGATATTCCCTTGCCGATCATTAGCCACGATGCCATCAATGGAAATCCTTATGAGCCGGCTTTCAAATTCCAGACGATGACGCAGTTCCTGTTCTAATTGGCGTTTGGTAGTAATATCCCGAAACACCCCAATCACCATATGAGGGGTTACCCGCCCATCCTCCTTGAGGGGATAGAACATGGCTTCGTAAGATAACTTTCTGCCTTCCCAATTGCGGGTTAAGGTGGTCTTTTGGGTTATACCTAAAGATAGGGTGTTCTCTAAAGGACATTGACCCTGAGCCGCAGTGCACGGCTCATGGAAAGGCCGGGACATTTCATAACAGAGTTTACCGATGACCTCGTCCCGCTGGTACCTGAAATGCTCTAAAAATGGTTTATTAACATAAAAAATCCGCCGTTCCTGGTTGACCACCAGGATATAGTCATCTTGAATGCTATCCAGAATCTGGCAGAACAGCCGGACTTCTGCTTCCATTATCAAACCTTGGGCTACCTAGACTAACGGCCTGCTGATGATAAACTTCATCCTCAAGACCAGGTGACCGGGGCCACCTCAATCGGTTACACTATCTAGTTTATTCTTTAATAGAATATAAACACTTTTCTACCAGAATCATGGCTGCAACAGGAAAAAAACTTTCTTATCCAAGTTGTTACCATCACTTAATGATCAGCAAAAATCGGTTATATAGGGATTGTTTTCCTTTTCGGCCTTTAAAGTAGAGGTCGGGGTGTCGCCGTAATCATGTCCGGGCCAGATAATAGTCTCCTCCGGGAGTAGCAGCAGCTTGTCCTGGATGGATTGGATCAGGGTGGCTAGAGAGCCGCCGGGCAGATCGGTGCGCCCGGCGGCCCCGACAAAAAGCGTGTCGCCGGTAAACAGGTGCCCCGGAGTATATAAACAGATTGATCCGGGAGTATGGCCGGGAGTATGGATCACTCGGAGTTCCAGGTCTCCCAGAGCCAGCCGCTCATCATCCTGCACTTTGAGATCAATGGCCGTTAAGGGTGGAAAGCCCTCCGCCTCAGCGGCCTGCTGCATGTCTGGAGTGGAAAAGAACTCCCAATCCAGGTAATGCATGACCGTTTGGGCCCCGGTGGCTTGTCTCCAATACTCGTTTCCGGCCGTATGGTCGGGATGACCATGGGTATTAACAATCCAGCGGATCTTAAGCTGATGGCGTTGGATTATTTCCCTAATAGCTTCTGACTCGGCCGCCGGATCGATCAACAAGCCGGTGCGGGTGCGGCCGCAACCCAATACATAACACAACACCTGCATGGGCCCTACTTCAACAGCCTCGACAATAAGTCCCATCGATACTTCTCCTGGCAGTCGGCACTGTAAGATTTCGGTAGAATCAGGCTGGCCGGTCAATGTTTTTCTGGATTCCGACCTTAACCGACCCCCGCTGAATCAACATCATAACTCTTTTGTGTTTGCCGACCAACTTAAATTTATCCCCAGCGCCACAGAATAGATACATTTAACAAAGAAAAATGATATATTAAATTAAATCTAGATAACAAACATGGTTGGAACCTGATTTTATGTCACTTTGTCATTCGGAGTCTGACTGTCCCGAACCCCAGATAATTCCCCGTCCGGAACATTCGATTTCTCGAGCCCAGATCGATGTCGAAGCTCTCAAGGTTTTATACCGTCTGCATCACCAGGGCTACCAAGCCTATTTGGTCGGAGGGAGCGTGCGCGATCTGTTACTGGGGAAAAAACCTAAAGATTTTGATATAGTTACCGATGCACATCCCGGGACCATCCGCCGTCTGTTTCGCAATAGCCGGATTATTGGCCGTCGGTTCCGATTGGTCCAGGTTTTTTTCCGGGGTGGCAAGGTAGTCGAGGTTTCTACTTTTCGCCGACGTTCCGAATTTGACGCGGCGGAAGAGATGTTGGCTCCGAACAATACCTTCGGAACTCCGGCTGAAGATGCCCGACGTCGAGACCTGACTATTAATGGCCTATTCTATAATATTGCTGACTTCTCTGTGGTTGATTACGTGGGTGGTTTGGAAGACCTGCGGTGGGGCCGGATTCGGGTAATCGGGCCGCCCGAGGTTCGTCTGCGGCGTGATCCGGTGCGCATGGTCCGGGTCATCCGCCACGCGGCGCGCACCGGATTTACCATTGATCCCGCGGTGTGGGTCGAGATTCAGGCCCAACGCCATCTGATTCGGGTCTGCGCTCCGGCCCGGGTCCGCGATGAACTGATCAAGGATTTTCGCAGTGGTGCGGCCCGCGCTTTTATTGAACTGATGATCGATAGTGGCTTGTTGGCGGCCATCTTCCCGGCTTGGGAACCAGATCTCAACCCTAAAACGCCAGATGGGCAGACTCGACAAAAGTTGCTGGACTTTTTTCACCAGGTAGATAAATTAACTCAGGCCGGATATGCCTTGAGTGAGGCCTTCTTTTGGGCCGTATTATTTACTCAATTTCTGGAAAGGTGTCCCAGTCCGGCCGAAGAGGTCGATTATCGCGCCTGGGTCCAAGAAAAGGTTATGGAACTACTTAGCAATATGGAATTTCCCCGTAGCCGTCGGGATGAGGTTTGTCTAATCCTGGCCACCGAGCAGGCTCTAAAACAGAGCCTGGACCGGGGGCCCCGTATTCCATCCAAGCTAAAACGCCGTTCCTGCTACTTTGAAGCCTGGTTACTTTATCAACTCAAACGGGCTCCCGCGGATGTTGCTGTAGCGGAGCTCCTGCCCACCAAAACCGAACTCCGGGGTCCAGCTAAACGCCCTCCCCGCAAGCGACGGCGACGCCGGAGTGCTCGACCATCTTTCCATAAGAAATCCGATTCACCAACCAGGACCTGAAGCCCATAAACCCCAGTAAATCGGTTCAAAGGTAGAAATATTATTGATTTCTGGAGCTGAAAGAATAGGGAGATGCCACATTGAAAATTGTTATCGTGGGTGCCGGGGAGGTGGGATTCCACATCGCCCAGCGGCTGGCCTTGGAAAACAAAGAAGTGGTGGTCATCGATAAAGATCCCGAAGCCCTTAAACGGGTTAGCGATCATCTGGATGTCCAAATTCTCCGAGGTTCAGGTTCTAATCCCCAGGTGTTGGAAGAGGCGGGCATTAAAAGTGCCGAGACGGTTCTGGCGGTCACCAATAGCGACGAAGCCAATCTGATCGTCTGCTTTTTCGTCAGCTTTCTGGCGCCGGGGATTCCCAAAGTAGCCCGCATCCGCAGCGAGGAGTATAATGCTTACCGCGAGGCCTTGGCCCAGGATCCCCTCAATATCACCATGGTGATCAACCCCGATGTGGAGGTGGTCACCTCGGTGCTCCGCTACATGAGCGCTCCCGATGTGGAAGAAATCAATGAGTTTGCCGGGGGCCGCATTGTGATGGTAGGGAAATACTTACAGCCAGATAGTCCCTTAAATGATCTCAAGCTAGTGCATCTCCCGGAAAAGATAGGTAGAAAACGGCTCATTTTTGCCGCCCTGATACGCGAGGGCCAATTAATCATTCCAAAGGGAACTGATAAGATCAAGGCCCACGATCTGGTTTATTTCGTGTGCGAAAAAAAGGACTTGGAGCAGATTCTGAAACTTTTTGGCGGCCAGGTACATTCCCTCAGAAACATCTTGATTGTCGGCGGGGGTAAAATCGGGCTGCAACTGGCCCAGGCCCTGGATAATAAACACTATAATACCAAATTAATCGAATCCGACCCGGAGCGCAGCCAATACCTGGCCGCCCGGTTAAACCGGATCATCGTGCTGCACGGGGACGGCACTGATCAGGAGTTGTTGGAACAAGAGAATATCGGTAGTATGGACATGGTCATCGCGGTAACCGGAGATGAGGAGCTGAACATTCTCTCCTGCCTGTTAGCCAAACGGCTGGGGGCTTACAAAACCCTGGCCCGGATCAATAAATTTGCCTATATGTCGCTGGTCCAGACCGTGGGCATCGACCATATCGTCAGCACCAGGCTGGCGGCCATTTATTCCATTTTGCACTACATCCGCCGGGGGCGAGTGCTCTCCATTGTCTCCCTTAAAGGCGAACAGGCGGAGGTCTTAGAGGCGATTGCTCTGGAAACCTCTGATATCGTCGGCACTCCGCTGCGGGAACTAAAATTCCCGGCGGAGGCCCTGATCTTATGCATTCTGCGCGGCGAGGAGGTCATCATCCCGAGCGGCGATTCCGTCGTCCAACCCCAGGATCGGATCATGATTCTGTCTACCCGTAAGAATATCCCGCTGGTCGAAAAGTCTTTAATGGTCAAATTGGAGTATTTCTAGGATGCGCTGGCGATACATTTGGCACATTATTGGGGCGCTGATCATCTGTATCGGCTTGAGCATGCTCTTGCCGCTGGGTTTCTCCTTGTACTACTGGGACAATGGACTAGTACCCTTACTTCAGGCCATAATGGTCACCGTGATCATCGGGGTATCGTTAGCTATTGCCTTCAGAAATGGTAATTCCAAAGGACTTGTCAGTCACCGCGAGGGCATGGCCATCACCGCCCTGGGTTGGCTAGCGGCCGGAAGTTTCGGGGCCTTGCCCTTTCTTTTCGGCGGGGTCTTTTCACATCCGGTAGACTGTCTCTTCGAATCCTTCTCCGGTTTTACCACCACCGGGGCCTCGGTCCTGACCAACATCGAAATAGTTCCCAAAGGTCTGCTGTTCTGGCGCAGCCTGACCCATTGGCTGGGCGGCATGGGAATCATTGTTTTATCGCTGGCGATCCTGCCGTTTTTGGGCGTGGGCGGGATGCAGCTCTACAAAGCCGAGGTCCCAAGTCCGGTCCCGGATAAGCTCACGCCCCGGATCAAGGACACCGCCATGCTCCTGTGGCAGGTATATCTGCTGTTTTCCCTGGTCGAGGCCGTCTTGCTGATGTTTGGGGGCATGTCCCTGTTTGACGCCCTCTGTCATACCTTCGGGACCATGGCCACTGGCGGCTTTTCCACCAAAAATGCCTCCATTGCCTACTACGACAGCGCCTACATCCAAACGGTGATCACCATCTTCATGCTGATTGCCGGTATCAACTTTTCCCTGCACTTCCAGCTTCTCCGGGGTAAGCCGTTAATTATGTGGCGAAATCCGGAATGCCGTTTTTTCTTAGGGCTGTTTCTGATCTTTGGCCTCATCACCACTATTAGCGTTTACCAGGCCAATTATCCGTCCCTGGGCCAAGCCGTGCAATATGCCTCCTTCCAGGTAGCCTCCATCCTCACTACCACCGGCTACGCCACCGCCGATTATGAGCTCTGGCCGGCGCTGCCCCAATACCTCTTGTTGCTGTGCATGTTTATCGGGGGCTCGGCCGGTTCTACCGGAGGCGGGATGAAATGCATGCGCATCATGTTGTTACTTAAACAATCTTATCAGGAACTCATCCGGGTCATCCACCCTCGAGCGGTAATCACGGTCAAACTCGGCAAGCAAGTGGTCCCCCCCGATGTCTTAAATGGCATCTGGGGCTTTTTTATCCTCTGGCTGGGGCTGCTGATTCTCTCTATTTTTTTGGTCGCAGCCACCGGCGTGGACCTAGTCACTTCGTTTGCCTCGGTCCTGGCCTGTATAGGTAATATCGGCCCTGGTATCGGCGCGGTCGGCCCCACCGATAACTACGCCATGATCCCCACCTTTGCCAAGTGGGTGCTGATGTGGTGTATGCTCCTGGGCCGTCTGGAAATCTTCACCGTCATTATTCTGTTTGTACCTGAATTCTACCGCAAGTAAGTTAGAGATAACAGGAGAATCTTTATGATTGAGGGGTGGGTGGGCCTAACGAACCGGGGTGAGGGAGATGGGCTACTA
>JAQVHY010000015.1 GCA_028695935.1 Desulfobacca sp. | reverse complement strand
CGACTACGCCAAATGCAGACATTCCCAGTATTAGTAGAGGCAATTAGTTGTTATTTTAAAGGAAAAGCTCCAGATAGCGCTTGGATTTCCCAAGCATAATTTTAAACCCTGTGATCGATTACAACTTATTTATTTTTAACCGAAATGAAAAAGACTTCTCAGGTTCATGCTTATGAATAAATTCCCTGAAGCTGCCCAGGTCCACCAGGTTTCCTTTGCATAAAAGCGGCGAGTCAGATTTTTCCGGCGATTCAATCGTCTGTTTGAGCATCAGCAGAGACTGAAAGATTGAACTTTTCCCCGACGAATTCGGCCCAAAGATCAGAGTAATAGGCCGGATGGGCAGGGTTTGGGTATCGCCGAAGGCCTTGAAGTTAGTAAGCTGATATTCGGTAATCATTTTAAGTCCTTAATATAAATGAGTAAATTTTTAGGTTAGAAAATCTGATTAATAAAAAGTTTAACACAGATTCGGCTTGATTGTCAGGTTATTTGAGCAAAACCGGTTATCTCAAGAGCGAATTGCGTCGGCGAGAAGCCCGGCGCAAAGAATGCTCATTTTTAGTGCTTTCGAGTCGCTGCCTGGGGGAAAAGGCTCAGTTGCAGAAGCTGATGGTCGAACTCTAATCCGGCCCCGATGATAACCTCGGATTCCAGTCGCAGATCCCAGCCCAATGAAATCGACTTCCGCCGTTCGGTGGCGGCCAGGGTAGTTTGAGCAAAATAATGGGAGACCAAATCCGCGGAGGGCAATGGCTCTGGTTGAGGCTCAACCTCAGCAGTTTCCAAAGCATCTAAGATATAACTGGTGACTAATTTCCGATATAATCTTAAGAAGTTATCAGCTCTACCGAGCAATTCGATTCCGGCCAGGGCCTCGTCAATGAACACCGCCATTCCTGATTGGCCGGGTACCGGGATAAAGTGTTCCAGGTAGTTCTCGGTTGATTCTTTCTGGGCCTCGAAAAGATCGGACAGGGACCGGGTCGGAGACGGCCTCGCCGGGCCGCGGGCAAACTTCAGATCGATCTCGTCCCAGATTTTACCCTGGTCGGAGGCGAAAGAACCGGCTTGACGCAAGGAACAATGCACGGCTTGGGCTTTCTGGCGGCGTAAATCAGCATTCAAAAATCTTTCCGTGCTGCTAAATTTCCGGCTGGTAGAGGACCAGCGGGCCGGTTCGATGCAAGAAACCGGTATCCAGATCTCAGAGTTCGGAGCCACCAGCATGGTTACATTCAGGACCCGATTCTGCTTACCGCCCACCAGTTCCTCCCCGGCCACCATTAACACCTTATGCCCGGAATTATTGACGACCTTGAGTTGGGTTACCAGGCCCGATTCATCCACCTCGGCGATGGTCAGGCAATCTTGAGCCAGGGCTTCATCCAGGGTAATAAAATCAACGGCCCCGGGCTGTTCGTTAAGCAGGGCAAAGATAGCCAGGTTCTGATAATTTTGCTCCGGTCCGACCTTAATAGCGGCCAGGAAATTTTTAATCAGTTTTTCCATTTTACCCCTTTATTAGATGAGTGAATCATGTGTCCCTTAACCAATTTTCATCGCTAATTTAAGCTGTCGATAGTTCAAGACCTATGCCAGGTGCCGACCATATGGTTAACTTATTAATATCACTAAGGCTATCTGGGGTTAGAGTTTTTATGGGATACAGGTTTGATAAGATTTCTTGTAAATCAATAAAAATTGTTTTATGGTGCATAATATGAAGAAAATTTTGCTATGCTGGTTAGGATGGACCGATTTGCGGGCCCGGCGCGAGCCGGAACAGGTGGGATTAGGACCCATCGGTGAGGCAGTTAGAAGCCGGGAGTTTGATCTGGTGGTGTTGTTGAACAACTACCCGGTCGAAGAAACTGAGGGCTATAGTCCATGGCTGCAGAGACTTACCCAGGCCGAGATCAATCTGCATCACCAGAAGCTCTCCAGCCCCACCCACTTTGGGGAGATTTATCAGGCCGCGGTAAATATCATTATCGAACTGATAAAAAAATACGGTAAGGATAGCTCTTTTACCTTTCATCTCAGTCCGGGTACGCCGGCCATGGCTGCGGTGTGGATAATTCTGGCCAAAACCCGTTTCCCGGCCGAGCTGATCGAATCCTCCAAGGAACACGGGGTCAGCACCGCGTCGGTGCCCTTTGATATCTCGGCGGAGTTTATCCCGGACCTCTTGCGCCAGCCCGACCGGGAGTTGGAGCGCCTAAGCGCCGGGCTGCCCCCCGAGGCGCCGGAATTCTCTGATATTATCCATCAGAGTACCGTCATGCAGCGAGTGATCGCCAAGGCCCGCCTGGTGGCGCCCCGATCCGTGCCGGTGCTGATCGAGGGCGAGTCCGGGACCGGTAAAGAATTGCTGGCCCGGGCTATCCATCGCGCCAGTCCCAGGCGCGCTAAACCGTTTATCGCGGTTAATTGTGGGGCGATCCCCGTCGAACTGCTGGAATCAGAGCTGTTCGGCCATGAAAAAGGCGCCTTTACCGGCGCCGAACGGGCCTGCAAAGGTTATTTTGAAGAAGCCGAAGGAGGGACGCTGTTTCTAGATGAGATCGGCGAGCTGTCGGCGCTGGCTCAAGTAAAGCTCTTGCGCGTCCTCCAGGAAAGTGAAATTGTCCGTTTAGGTTCGAGAAAACCGATTCGGGTAAATGTGCGGATTGTAACGGCCACCAATCGGAATCTCATGAACGAAGTCGCGGCCGGAAAATTCCGTTCCGACCTGTTCTACCGTCTGGCGGTGGCCATTATCCAACTACCTCCCCTACGGGAGCGGCCGGGGGATTTAACGCTCCTGATCGATCAACTCCTGGAGAAGATAAACGCCGACAGCAGTAGTGAGCCTGGTTATCATCGCAAGAAAATTTTGCCGGCCGCAAAAAATCTTCTGCTCCAGCACCGCTGGCCGGGGAACATTCGCGAGCTGTTAAACACCTTATTCCGGGCGGCCATTTGGACCAGCAAGGATAGTATTGGGTTAGATGATATACGGGAGGCCATGTTGCCGGAACAGGCGATCCCCGGAGACGGCATTTTACATCGGCCCTTGGGCGAAAGCTTACATCTCCCGGAATTAATGAACCAGGTGGCGCGTCACTACCTGCAACGGGCCATGACGGAAGCCCACGGCAATAAGACCGTAGCCGCCAAACTGGTCGGGTTGCCCAGCTATCAGACCTTAACCAACTGGATGGTGAAGTACGGCATCGAGAAGTAATGGCAGAAATTGTGCCGTCGTATAACAACCTGGTCTTATAATGACCAAAATTCATATTCTGATGAGTGACTTATGACGCGGGCGAGAAAACTCCAAGTCAGCAATGGCTATTATTTGAATTTTAATCAATTGGCGCAACTATTAAATTCGGCTCAGGCTAACCCGGAGTCCGGTAAAAACACCACCCTCCAGCTTAGCGAGGACACCGGTCTGCCGCCGCGGCAGGTGGAAAGCCTGGTGAGTATCGGTCGGGCCCTGGGAATTTTTCAGGATCTGACTCTGCGACCCTCGCGGTGGGGAGCTTTGTTTTTCACCCACGACGGTTTCTTTCAGGCCAAAGGCACCCATGAATTTCTGCATTACCGCGCCGCGGGAAATTATCGTAATCTTGTCTGGTACGAAGTTTTCAATGCCCTCCTGCCGAATGAGCCACCCATGGATTACCAGGGATGGCTCCGCTACTTTCGCCACAATCTCGATGCGGAATATTCGGCCTATTCCTTAAAAAGTCACCTCCGGAAAGAGGTGCGTTTTATCATCGATGCCTATCTCGACAAGGAATTCCAACGGTTAGACCTGTTACAACAGACCGGCGATGGGCGGCTGTATCGGCGTCGCTACCTCAACCCCGAGCCTTTGGTGTTGGCCGCCATGTTGTACGATTATGCCGGCCAGCAGCGCACCAACACCCTGCAGGTGGGGGAGATGCCGCATAGACCGGGAGCGCCCCCGCGACTGTTGGGTCTGGATGAGGCCGGTTTCCGTCAGCAGATCCTAAAGCTTCACGCCAAGGACTACCTGCGGTATGAGGGCACCCACAACCTGGACCAGATTCGCCTGAAACCCGATTATCAGGCCCTAAGTTTTCTGCAAGCTTATTACCGGGGTACTGAACCGCAAGCCAGGACAGCCGACGCCGAGATGAGAAAGGGTTCGCCATGAAAGACGCCATCAACATGGTCGAGCTGGTGGCGGAGTTGGCCAAACGGCCCAGGGTACGGGCTTGCCTTGTGCTGACCCACGATTACCGCGGGCAAAAGCCCTGGGCCGCGGAACTGGCCCGGCAGACCGGTGCCGAGCACCTTGATCTGCTGGATCAATTCGTGCAGAATCCCGACCTGGCCGCCCGGGTAAGCACATTTTCGGTGGCCGCACTGTTTGACTATCTTAAGAACTACCGCAACTCGCCGGTACTTATCGTCTCCCGCTTGGAGTTTTTAAAGGCCGTCTGGTCGGCTCAACCCCAAACCTTGCCGGAGTTCATCAGCCGGGTGGAAACCTGGCACCAGTCGCCCGCCCTGTTGTTTATTATCCAATCTGACCCGGCCCTGGCCGAGATCAGATCAACTCGTTATCCGCAATATACCTTCTCGGTGGATATCAGGGAGACCCTGGCGCTCACATGAAAAATCACGGACTGTTCAGCACCTTTTTTATTAACGAGGTGCAAAGCAAAATCAGCCTGGACGACCCGGCCCAGGGCCGCCTGGCCACCCTCACTCAGACCTGGCGCGATCATGACGCCAGCAGCCGCGAGGCACGTTGGGAGACTTTTTTAAAACAAGCGGTGAGCTATCTAGAGTTTGTCCCACCGGCCGGCCCCTCTGCTCCGGGCGTGTATCCGCTGTACGAAGACTGGGGATTCTCTCAGATACTCACGGTGATCTATCTCACCCCCCCGGAGGCCGATCTGCATGACACCGCGGTGGGCCGCTTCTGGCCGGCCAAACTGCTGGCGGCTCTAGGGCAACACCGGCTCACCTGGGGCATCTTGACCAATGGAGCGGTGTGGCGGCTTTATGCTACCAAAAGTTCCCGGCCCTATGAAGATTACGTGAAGCTCAACCTGGCGGCGGCCCTGGAGCAGGGCGACGCAGCCGAGTACGGGCTGTTTGAACGTTTTTTCCACCAGGAGTCTTTTGAACGGCAAGCCGCAGATCAGCCGGACGCAGACGCGCATCCGGGGCAAGGTACCGGCGTTTTCAAGTGCCGATTGGACCGCGACCGGGAGGCCTCCGAGCAGATCCTGGAGGAGCGGGTGAAAACCCCGATGCTGGATCAGGTCGATGACATCCTCAGCTACCTCTGCAACGGCTTCATTGCCGAAACTCGACGAGCAGGGCAAGCATATTCCGAAGACGATCCCCAGGAAATTTTTCAAAGCGCGGTGCGCTTGGTGTATCGGGGCCTTTTTCTTTTATATGCTGAGTCCCGGTCGCTCTTGCCGTCGGAAGCCGACAAGGCGGAGATTTACGCCCCGCATGCCATCAGTGCCCTCTGTCAGGAGGCTCGCCGCTTTCAGTGGAACCAACGGCAGGATTTTGAAGGCTATGATCTCTGGCAACACCTTCAGGGCCTGATTCATGCGGTGCACGACGGTGACCCGGAGTACGGCATCCTGGGTTACAACGGCGGCCTGTTCGACGATGACGAAGTAAAATTTCTGGGGCGCCAGCGGCTGCGCAACGACTTCCTGGCCCGGGCCCTCTACCTGTTGGCCTATGTGGAACCACTTGATGGTGACCCGGACCACGAGTACGCCATTCCCTACGCCGACCTGGAAGTCCGACACCTGGGGGAGCTTTACGAGAATATCCTGGAATATAACGTCATTCTGGCCGACACCGACCTGATTCGACGGCGCACCAAAAAAGGCGTGGAGATCCTCCCCGCCTCTACCGCCACCCAGCAAAAGGGCGACAGCCTCATAAAAAAGGGGGATGTCTATTTCGGCGCCACCGCCCTGGAACGCAAGCAGACGGGTTCGTTCTATACCCCGGAATCTTTGGTACGGTTTTTGAGCCAGAAGGCCATTATCGAACCGCTACGACAAAGGTTTGCCCAGGACTACCAGCCCCGCCTGGCCGAATTTCTGGACCAGGCCCAGGCCGGGGTGGAAGCCTCCACCCGCCGGGGCGCGCTCCAGGCCGCCGTGGCCCTGATCGAAAGATTTGTCACAGAAGTAATGCTGGAATTCAAGGTCTGCGATCCGGCCATGGGCAGCGGCCATTTCCTGGTGAACGCCGCCAACCAGATGGCCGGCCTGGTGGTGGAATTGCTGGCCGCCCTGCCCGACCTGGAGGGGCGGGCGCCGCGCCTCACCAGCGACATCAACTTCTGGCGGCGGCTCATCACCCGCCACTGTCTGTACGGCGTGGACCTCAATCCCCTGGCGGTGGATCTGGCCAAGCTCTCCCTCTGGCTCAATGGCTTTGCCCGGGAGCATAAACTTACCTTTCTCGATCACCACCTGCGGTGCGGCAACAGTCTCATCGGCCTGCGCCGCCTGGAGCAATTAAAAACGATTCCGGTCAGGAAAAAGGAACAGAAAAAGAAAAAGGAGACCTATCCCGCCTTTGCCCAGTTTGACGCCCTGTCCCTGACCCTGGCGGACCTGGAGCGCGACACTCAGGCCATTGCCGCGCTGGACCAGGATGACACCCCGCGGCAAAAAGCGCGGTTGGCCGAGGTAGAGGAGGCCAAGAGGAAAAGGCTGGCCCCGGTAGCCGACCTGTTTACCGCTTATCTGATGGATAGTGCCATTGCGCCCCCACAATACTATGCCCTTTTCAGCCACCTGGCCCAGGGGCGGGAGTTATCCCAGATCGAAAACCCCTTGCTGGAGCTTGAAGAAGTGGGGGAGCAGGTACAGAATTACAAATCCCGCCATCATTTCTTGCACTGGCCCCTGGAATTTCCGGAAGTGTTCGGTCCCGAGGGCCAGCAAGGGTTCGATGCCACCGTCGGCAACCCGCCCTGGGACATCGTCAAACCCAATTCCCAGGAGTTTTTTTCTGCTTATGATCCTGATTTTCGCCGATATAACAAACAGGAGGCCAATAAGGTGGCGGCGCGCTTAAGGCAAGATAATGAGGCTATTCGCCAGCGCTGGGAGGACTATAACCAATTTTTCGCCGAACAGAGTCTATATGTGCGGGAACCCGCGGCTTACCAGGCCTTGGGATCCGGAGATCTCAACACCTATAAGCTTTTCCTGGAACGGTTTTTCCGACTGCTGCGACCTCAGGGGCGGCTGGGGATCGTGGTTCCTAGCGGGCTTTATACCGATCAGGGCTGTCTGGCCTTGCGGCAGCTCTTTTTTAACCGGAGCAAAATTGATTTCCTCTACTGCTTTGAGAACCGCCGAGGCATTTTCAATATCCATCGCAGTTTCAAGTTTGTGGCCTTCGGCACCGAAAAAGGAGGAAAAACCGAGGCCTTCAAATGTGCCTTCATGGAACATGATCCGGAGAGGTTGGCGGATATCGACGCACATGCCCTCCAGATGCAGATGGAGCATGTAAAGAAGTTTTCGCCCGATAGCTTGAGTGTGATGGAGTTTAAAAGCCAGCTTGACGTAAATATCGCGTCAAAAATTTATGCCGAGCGGCCCTTATTAGGGCAATTACTCTGGGATAAATGGAAAACCAAATTCACTACAGAATTTCATATGACTAATGATAGTAATTTATTTATCAGCAAAGAAGCTATCTTAAACCAAAATAAAGTATTACCTCTTTGGGAGGGGAAACAGATCTGGATTTTGAATCATGGAATGCTGGGACCTTCATATTGGATAGCAAAAGAAGAAATTTTTGAACGCCGGACAACAAGGGAAACAAGGATTGCTTATAGAGCGCTGGCATCAAATACAAATGAAAGAACTTTAGTTGTAAGTGTTGTTCCAAAAAATTTTCCAACGGGGAATTCTCTCATTATTTGTCCCCTTGCATCCTCAGTGGCTATTAGTTTTGCTGCTATGTTAAGCTCAGTTGTTTTAGATTGGTTAATAAGAAGTAAAGTGACAACTAATCTGAATATGTTCATGGTGGAACAGACTCCTATTGTTGCCATTAATACTACAGGAGCGATAACAGAATTGAAGAATATTGAACAAGTAATTTTGGCCAAAACTTGTCGATTGCTTTGTACAACTGAAGACTTTGCAACAATCTGGTCTGAATGCTTTAATAATGGTTGGAGGGATCCTGATTTCTGGTATCCTGAAAAAGGGGTTAAAATTTATGATTATGGACCGCGTCATGAACGGCAACTTAGAGAGAAATTAAGGGATATTTCTCCATCTTTTTCTAAGGAATGGCAGTTGTCATTTGGCGCTCATGATTATGATCATTACCGCCGCGACACCGGCGACCGGGCCCAGCTTCGGGCCGAGATCGACGCCTATGTGGCCCATCTCTATGGCCTGAGCCGGGAGGATTTTGCCTATATCCTGGACACCTTTCCGGTCTTGCGGCGCAATGAGGAAAAGGCCTTCGGGGAATTCATCTCCAAGCGCAAGTGCCTGGAGGAGTATGACCGTATTGCTACGATATTATAATTGCAGGGGCGCAGCAAGCAGCCAGGGCGCAGCAAGCAGCCAGGGCGCAGCAAGCAGTCAGGGCGCAGCAAGCAGTCAGGGCACAGCAAGCAGTCAGGGCACAGCAAGCAGCGCCCCTACCATAATTTTTTTCCTGTGTAGGGGCAGGGCTTGCCCTGCCCTCATAGGGCGCAGCAACCGGCAGGGGGGGGTGTTATATGAAATTTGATCCGAAAAAATATCACCGGCGGTCCATACGTTTATCTGGATATGATTATTCCCAAGCCGGGGCCTATTTTATCACCTTTTGCACCCACCAGCGGCAATCACTTTTGGGACAGGTAATAGATGGTCAGATGGTATTGAATGCTGCCGGGCAAGCGGTGTGGGAGGTATGGGAGATGCTGCCGGGGCGTTTCCCGACGATTTCCTTGGGCGATTTTACTGTCATGCCCAATCATGTCCATGGTATTATTATTATTGATACAACTTCCGGAGCAGGGCAGGTTCTTCCGAAAAATAATATGCACCCAAGCAGTGGTAGGGGCGCCGCTGGCCGCGCCCCCGCTGCAACCAGTGGTAGGGGCGCTGCTGGCCGCGCCCCCGCTGCAACCAGTGGTAGGGGCGCTGCTGGCCGCGTCCCCGATGCAAGCAGCCAGGGCGCAGCAAGCAGCCAGGGCGCAGCAAGCAGCCAGGGCGCAGCAAGCAGCCAGGGCGCAGCAAGCAGCCAGGGCGCAGCAAGCAGCGCCCCTACCATAATTTTTTTCCTGTGTAGGGGCAGGGCTTGCCCTGCCCTCATAGGGCGCAGCAACCGGCAGGGGGGGTGTTATATGAAATTTGATCCGAAAAAATATCACCGGCGGTCCATACGTTTGTCTGGATATGATTATTCCCAAGCCGGGGCCTATTTTATCACCTTTTGCACCCACCAGCGGCAATCACTTTTGGGACAGGTAATAGATGGTCAGATGGTATTGAATGCTGCCGGGCAAGCGGTGTGGGAGGTATGGGAGATGCTGCCGGGGCGTTTCCCGACGATTTCCTTGGGCGATTTTACTGTCATGCCCAATCATGTCCATGGTATTATTATTATTGATACAACTTCCGGAGCAGGGCAGGTTCTTCCGAAAAACAATATGCACCCAAGCAGTGGTAGGGGCGCCGCTGGCCGCGCCCCCGAGGCAACCAGTCAGGGCGCAGCAAGCAGCGCCCCTACGTTGGGTCAAATTATGCGGGCCTTCAAATCTATTTCGGCCATTACGGTGAATCGTTTATTAGGGCGTAGCGGGCAATCCTTATGGCAACGCAATTATTATGAACATGTCATCCGGGATGAAAAATCTCTCAACCGGATCAGGGAATATATCATGACCAATCCCTTACGCTGGCATCTCGACCGGGAGAATCCCCACTCAACCGGGGTGGATGATTTTGACAAGTGGTTGGCAAAATTTAAAACCAAACCACTGCAAAAGTAGGGGCGCTGCTGGCCGCGCCCCCGCTGCAAGCAGTGGTAGGGGCGCCGCTGGCCGCGCCCCCGCTGCTGGCCGCGTCCCCGCTGCTGGCCGCGTCCCCGATGCTGGCCGCGTCCCCGATGCAAGCAGTGGTAGGGGCGCCGCTGGCCGCGCCCCCGCTGCTGGCCGCGCCCTATTAAGGGCTAAAAATAAGGATGACAGAATATGGCTAAAATCGCCGATGTGGTTCAGCTAAAAACCGGGTATGCCAACTTCGTCGAGTTGAAAAGCGCGTTTATGGCAATGCAGGAAAACGCCGACCGGATGGCGATGTACCGGCCCACCAAGTCGCATCGCCAAGCCTTTGACCGGCTCTGCCGGGGACTGTACCAGCCCAATGACAAAAAGTTCTACCTGTTGAGCGGCTCCTACGGCACCGGCAAGTCGCACCTCTGCCTGATGTTTGCCAACCTTCTTAGCCGGGCCAGCAGCGATCCGGACCTCAAGGGCTTCTATGACAACTACGAGAAACTGGAGTCGGAGATGGCCAGGATGCTGCGCAATATCAGGAAGGACGGCCAGTACCTGGTAGCCATCTGCGACTATCACTCCGGCAAGCGTTTTGAAGACGTGGTCTTGAAGGCGGTGCTGGAAGCCTGTCAGAGCCGGGGCCTAGAAACCGTGGTGCAGACCGAGTTCGACGAAGCCGAGCGTCTCCTGGCCGATTGGGAAAATAAGGCCCAGGCCGACAAGGACCAACCGATCCGCAATTTCTATGCCGATTTTGGCCAGGCCCTGGACCGGGTAGCCCCCGGGATGACGGTGGAACAGGTGCGCGCCGGCCTTAAAAATTATGATTCCGATGCTCTGGACATCTTCCGGTCGGCCTTTCGGGAGACCATGGGGGGACTGGAGTTTCAGGCGCATTCCGGCAATCTGATCCCTATCCTGCGAAATCTGGTGCGCTCCCCGGCGTTTAAGGAACGCTTCAAAGGACTGGCCATCTTCTTTGACGAATTCGGCTTTACCCTGGAAAAGGCGGCCTACTCCAAAGACGTGCTGCAAGGGTTCATGGAAACCATCTGTAAGAATGAGCCCAACATCCTGTTTGTAGGGTGCATCCACAAGGACTTCAAGGCCTATGCCGACCGCTTCAGCACCGACGATGCCGCGGTGATGAGCGCCCGTCTCACTCCGGTGGACCTTTTCAACGAAGGCATTGAAGAGATCATCGGCGCCATTGTGGAGAGCGAGAAGACCGCGCCGGTTTGGGTGCAGGAGGTGCAGCCCAAGACCGGGATCTTTGACCAGATGTTACCCACCTGCAAGACCCTGGCGCTCTTCCCCTGGATCGAAGAGGTGAAGCAGATCCGCCAACGGGTGCTGGAGGACATCTACGGGGTGCATCCTGTGGCCTTGGCCTGTCTGCTGCGCCTGTCCGCCGAGATCGGTTCGGACGCCCGCAGCACCTTTACCTTTTTCTCCGGCGAGGTAGGCGGGGCGCCCGGCTCGTATGCTGAGTTTATCGCCGCGGCCGATCTTACCGTGGACGGCGGTAAACTTAATCTTTACACCGTGGACCGCTTGTTTACCTTTTTTCAGCGGGAACTCGCCCCGACCAACCCGGAACTGCGGGATCAGCAGCGGCCGCTGGTGAACGGCTACTACGCCAGCCTGGAAGCCCTGCGCAAGGCCTTCCAGGGAGAATTGTTTGAGGAGATAAACGAGTCACGGGTGGCGGTGCTGCGGTCGATTCTGATCTACCAGCTCTGCCGCCTCCCCACCAGCCTGGAGAACCTGCAGTTTGGTCTGTATTGCCTGTCCAGGACCGAACAGAAACAGGTGGAAGGCCATCTGAAATATCTGGAAAAAATCGGGGCCGTGTTTTTCCGGAAGCAATCCCAGACCTATGAGTTGGCCGTCTCCGGGCTGGAGGACCCCTATGAACTGATCGACCGCTATCTGGGAGACGTCACTCTCCATCCCGAAGATCTAGTGGCCGCCTTTTTAGAGGAGGCTGCAGACGGTCAGAAATTGGAGTTTCTGGAGGCCAAACAATACAACCTGCCGTATGGCGAAGACAAGCGCTGTCGGACCTACTTTGTCAGACCGAGAGCAGTGGGCGACACCTTTTGGCAGACGCTTAAGGCCGACTGGGAAAACAGCCGCAATAATGAAAAAAAGAGTTATGAGGGAGTGGTGGTCTATATCTTATGCGAGGATGAGGGGGAAATCAAGCTGGCCCAAAGCCAGGTCCAGCAAATTCCGGCCCCTTATATCGCGGTCTCGGTGCCGCACTCGCCCCAGCCTTTTACTGATCTGCTCCTCCAGGTGAAGGCCTGTCGTCATTACCTTCCTCCCCAGGAAGCCGAAAAGATCAGCGCCCAGACCGAGGCGCGGCTCCGGGATCTTTTGGAAAGTCTGGAGGATGGCTATCTGCCGCAATTGCAGCGCCTTCTGAACACTATCCTGAGCGGCGAGGCCGCCTGCTGGTATGGGCAAAACGGCAAGGTCTGGGTAGATCGACCCCAGCAATCCCACCGGCCTGCGGACCTGCTCTGTGAGGAATTATTTACTCAACGGTGTCGCATCAAACACCCGGACATTAATCTGGTCCATGACGGCAAGTGGCGCCAGGGGACCAACACCGCCTTGAAACAGGCCGTGAAAGTCTTGCTGGAGGCCGAACGGGTCATGATCGACAATGGCAATCCGGATAATCACGGGGAAAAGCGCTATCTGGAGAAAGTGCTGTTGAAAGGCGCGGGGGCGTTGAAAAGGACCGGCGCGGCGGGAAAAGTGACCTTTTTTGACTGCGACGACAATCCTGAGAATATTTCCGCTAACTTCCCGGTTTTGAAGGAACTGTGCCGTCGCTTAATGGAACTCAATCCCGGCACCACCCTGTCCTTGGGGAGCTTTCTTATGGAAGCCAAATCCGCTCCTTATGGCGCCGGGGGCACGGCTTTAATTTTAGCGCTGGCTCACACGGTACGGGCTTTTGGAGAGCGTTTGCGCAGCTACCCGGACAGCACCAAGATCGTGGAGTTTCCCCTTGACTCTTACGAGAAACTGGTAGAGGTCGTCGGCTCCCCGGCTACCAAAGTGGTCATCGCGGTGCAGGAGATGTCGCCGGCCCAGGCGGCTTTGGTGGATGGTCTGGCCAAGGCTGTGCAAGCTTCCCCTATGAAATATGGCGAAAAACGAACCCTCACTTCAACCGATGAAGCTCTGGGTGCCTGGTGGAAAAAAATACCACGGGTGGTCAAGATTGTCGAACTGTATGAACCGGACCGGCAAAAACGGCTTCGCCAGTTGCAAGAGCTCCTTGACAGAGTTGAGGATTTTGATCGCTTTGACCTTATCCTCAAAGAGTTACCCGGGATTTACCTTGCCGAGCCGGTGGGCGCTGACCTCAGTGAGGCCGAGGCCACGACGGTAAATACGGAGTTTGCTGCTGATGTAAAACTCTTGGAGTCGGGATGGCATCTGGTATGCACCTCCCTGGCCGAAGCGGTAGGCCAGGTTTTCGGCTCCCAGGGCGACCTGGTCCAGTGTGAGCAGGTGGTCAGCAAGTGGTATGCCGGCCTCAACCCGACGCAGCGAGATCCTTATAAATTTGAAGAAGAAGTGCAATCTTTCCTGCGCCGCTTGAGCGACAAAGAGGGAGACTTTGCAGACAAGCTACTCACAAGCTTACCCCAAGATTACGGGTTAGAGCCGGTGGCCGACTGGTCCACCCTCAAGATCCAGGATTTGGTGGATAAGCTGACCGCAGCGAAGGCGGCCATTGAAGGAGCCCAGCCAGAGGTGCCGATCGTCAATATAAAAGAGGATAGTTACAGCATCAGGCCGGATGAGAAATTGGAAGTAGCCATCCCTCCCGGGGTTGCCGAGCTAATTTACACCACCAGTGGGGAGGATCCCAAAAAGACGAAACATTTCCTGGTGGCCAGGGAGAATTTGAATCTGGCCGAACTCCTGGATGAACATCCCAACGTCACGGTTTACATCCGCTCCCGGGATGCCGCCGGCAATCTGAGCCATCCGGTCAGAGTCGAACTGGTTAACAAATCCAAAGAATATGAGATCGAGATTGAAAAGGATCTGTTCAAAGACAAGGGAGTTTTTAAATTTCCAGAGGATGCCCAGGGATTGGTGACGGTAATTGCATCGTTATTACAGCAAGGGGTTAAAAAGAAGTTTATTGAACCAGGGCAGATGAATAAAGTCATGGCCGCGGTTCAACAAATTATTCAGTAACCCTCTGATTAGAAGATTTTTTCCGCATGACCATCGAAATAAGCTATATCAGCGATCTTGCCGAAATCCTGCCAGATGTCCTTTTGGTTAGTAATGACTACGACTATCTGCGTGCCTGCCAAGAGCTGGCCCTTGTGGCCGACGCTCAATCGGTCCAGCGGATTTGGGTGCGGCACAAATCCCACTTTCTCTGGCTGCAACATTTTACCGGGCAGATTGGGCTAACGTGCAATTTTAGCGAAAAAACTCCCCGGCTGCTATTAGCGGCCAAGTGGCAGGTGGAGCTCCCGGACTGGTTGGATGATGCCACGGTCAGATCCCAAAAGCTGCTCCGGGTGGAGATTGTTCCTGGCCTGGCACCGGGATTTGTAAAAGCCATGCTGAAGCATTTTCTGGGGCCGGTTTGGGGAACAGAGGCTTTGGAGGCTGATAATCTGGCTGCCATTCTAGTCAGTCTCACCAGGCCGGAGATGAAGGAGCCATTTCGAAACTATCCCATCCTAAGGCGCTGTGTGGAAGAGCAGGCCAAAATGTGGGCGGAAAACACCAAACACCCCTGGGTGCAGACAATTTGTCCACGCCTGGCCCATGACCCTGAAAATCTCTGGAAGGAATTAACGCTTTGGGGTCTCACCGCCGGTTATCCGGCAAGACTTTTGGATTATCTCACCACCCCGGATCAAGGGACATTTTTACGAAGTGTGCCGTGCCGCGCGGTCAGCAACCTGCCTTTGCATCCCCTGGCAGTAGACCAAGCGGAAACTCAGATTGAGATGTTTTTTGCCGACCTGGGGCCCCAGGTTACTTCCAGTAATGATTTTGCCAAGGTGTTAGCGCGCACCTCCGGCCGGTTGTCCAAAGAATTTCAACTGATTTATGACCTTCTCCAGACAGGTCAATTTGCCCCGGCTGACCAGGATCTCAAATTGATCCGACAAAAATTTAAAGCCTGTCCGGGCGTCAGTGCTGCCAAACTGGCCGGTTTGAACCGGTTTGTCAGACCGGCCCGTCCGACCATCCCAGCCCCAGCAGAAAGCTGGGAGGCTCGCCGCTGGCTGACTTGGACCGAGGCGGAATACATCCCCTTCCGGCATTGGCAAACCCAGAATAAGTCTTATGACCAAGCTGTTGAAGGTGTAGTTCAGGATTTTACCGACTGGTATATCGCCGAATATGCCGCGCTTCACCAGGAAAAGGAACTCAGCCTCACTTATGTCTTGGACCAATGGCAGGAGGCCATCAAACATGAGCACCTGTCGGTCATCTTGATCATCGACTGTCTGCCGCTAACCTTTTGGAGTTTATTGCCGGAGACCTTAGCGAAGATCGGTTTGCATCGGCATGATCAAACTTACCGTTTTGCACCGCTGCCAAGTTATACCGATAGTACCAAGCCCCTGCTGGTCTCCGGCCAGTGGGATGGCAGTGGCAAAAGTTATGAAGTGCGGCTTCAGGAACGGTCCGTTAACGACTGGGGAGGTAAAAAGACCTTTTATCTTCCGAATCTCAAGTCGTTGGCGGAGTTGGTTTTACCTACCGAGCCCGCGGTTCTTTTGGTTAATTTCCTGCCTACTGATGAAATTTTGCACGACGAGGTGGAAGCCCGCATCAGCACCTACGAGGAGGAGCTGAGCCGATTATTTCACCAGATTGCCGAAGCCGTGAGTGATTTGTGGAATAGATTTCCAGGTAATAAAAAGCTTCTCAGCCTTTACGTGGTTACCGATCACGGTGCCTGCCGCATTTTAGAAGAAGAAAAGAATTCCCTGGAAGCGAAGGTGGTGAACAAGCTGTTCATAAATGAGAAATATCGGGTGGCGCAGGTGCTGAAATCTGAAAAAGACACTATTTCGCCAAACTTGTGGGAGTTGGGATATTGTTTTCAAAAACCTTTTCTACCGGATGACCAGGTATATTTCATCCCCCGAGGTCATCATACGGTGAAGCTGCCAAACACCAGCAATGGTTATGTGCACGGCGGGGCTACGCCGGAAGAGGTGGTGGTTCCGGGAGCGCGTTTTAGGGCGGTTAAGGTTCCCTGGCGAAAGCCCTTATTCCGGTTTCTTAACTTGAAAATCGAGCCGACCACGGGGAAGGCCGTCTTTTACATCCAAAGGGTGGTAGAGTTACAATTTGAGGTGCAAAACCCCAATCAGGCAAGGATCAATATTCTCCGGGTGGATGTTATCAGTCCGGATGCCGAGGTCAAAGAATTTACGACCCCTACCGTCGCCGCCCAAGATTATGATAACCTACTGGTTACCTGTTATTTTAACAAGCCGGCGGCCCACGCAGAGGAGTTGCACCTGCAAATCAGCCATGAAATTAGCGGCGAGGAATATGTAGTAGAAATGAAAATCTCGGCAGAGTTTAAGTCGGCGGTCAGCGGCGGTTTTAATCTTAGAGAATTGTGATCTAGAAAGAGGGCGACATGCAGTCCTTCGAGTTAAAAGCCAAAGATTATTATGGTGAGGTGGTAATCAATAAAGGATTGATGTCCAAAGCCGGCTTCGGGGCGCGAGCTATTCCAGTGTATGTGGGCGAGTGGATCATCAGCCAGTTTATTGAGGGAGATGATCTGACTGAAGCCAGCCGGGAGGAGATTGTCAAAATTGTCTCAAAATATCTTCCCCAAAAAGCTGACAAGAATACCATTCTCAATCGTTTGAAAGAACACGAAGAGGTCAAAATTCTGGATGACTTCCGCATTAATGTGAATCTTGAAAAAAACACTCATGAACTCAGCATCCCAGTGTTGGACGTGAACAAGGCTATGATTCAAAAAGGCATCGTGGACGATAATCCCATGCTGTTAAAAACCGGGATGTGGGGTATCGGCACCTTGAGGTATGTGCCTCCTGATGGCGAGGACGTGAGGTCCGGCCAGATCTGGATGGTGGATTTTAAGCCTTTTCAGAGTCCTGGGGTGGACTTGGCATATTATAAAGAGTGTCGCAAAAATTTCAGCCTCCTGGAATGGATTGATCTGTTGATGTCGAGTTGTCAATTCAACCCGGAGATCCACACGCTACCTCAAAAGATGCTCTTGTTGAGCCGCATTATTCCCTTAGTGCAACCCCGCGTTAATCTGGCGGAACTGGCACCTAAAGGCACGGGCAAGTCCTTTGTGTTTGACAACATCAGCCGCTATGGGGCGGTTATCCCGGGCGGTAAACTTTCGGCTCCGGCCTTATTTTATAACAGCAACACCAAACAGTTGGGCCTGATTCCCAGGTATGATGTGGTAGTGGTGGATGAAGTCCAAAAGATTCAAACCGACGCCGCGGGGGAGGCTATGGCCGGTTTGAAAATGTATTTGGAAAGCGGACGCTACCGACGGGCCACCGGAGATATGGGGACTTCCGAGGCAAGTTTTATTATTCTGGGCAACATCACCATCGGCTCTGACCGCCGGCCCCTCTATGAGACTAACGGTATCTTTAAAGAGTTACCGGTGGCTTTGCAGGAATCGGCCTTTATCGACCGGCTGCACGGTTTGCTGGAAGGCTGGTTTATGCCTCGCATTACCAAACACACACCCTCGCCCTGTCTGGGCTTCAAGGGAGACTTTTTCAGCGAAGTGCTGCACGAACTCAGAAGCGATCTCCAGTACGCCGACCATGTTTCCCACAGCCTGAGGCTGCCGGCCTGTGAAGACATGCGGGACACCAAAGCGATCGGCCGTCTGGCCGAGGGGTTTTTGAAGCTGTTATTTCCGGACCTGCAGGTCAATGAGGAGGAATTTATTGAATATTGCGTAAATCCAGCCGTGCGCATGAGACAGCAGATCCGGGATGAGTTGGCCAAGTTAGATGAAGAATTCCCTTGGATTACCATTAAAAGCGAGCAACCCGATGAGTTTCAACTCTCCCACCCGGGAGCCAAACCCGAGCCGGTCAAAGAGGAGGGGGAAATCGACCCGTTGCCCCTGGAGCGTAAGCCTATTGAAACCACCATAGATATTGCCGAGGGTCAGCGGGGGCTCTCCTATATTAAGCTTTTCCGTCCCTATTTGGCAGGGGCTAACGCCATCAGGGTGGTAGATCCGTACATCCGCTTTGATTATCAAATCCATAATTTTATAAATTTTTGTGAGGGCGTGCTGCCGCCGGCCCAAGGTTTTTTACAGTTATCCCTTGTGACCGCGGCTGATTCCAATGACGATGAAGTCTTAATATCAGCCAAATTGGAAGAGCTTAAGAGTAGCCTGCTGCAGGATCGCATCGATTTTTCCTACAGTTTTGATCGCTCTGTGCATGACCGCTGGATTGAAACAGATACCGGCTGGCGAATAATTTTGGGGCGAGGTTTAGACATCTTCCAAAAACCTACCGGTAAATTTTCCTTGGGGTTTATGGATCAGACCAAACGTCTCTGCAAAGCAACGACCATTACCTATACCCGGGTGCCAGGTGCGTGAATAGGTACATACATTATATTTTAACGGGAAGCGACTCGTGTCTAGCAAAACGGCTAGTTCCCACGCGCATTTTTAGTAATTTATCGGAAGGCGAAGTCTTAATCCGCTTCTCCGGTCGTGGTGAAAAGCTATGATGATTGAAAACCTGTTTTACGAAATCACCGCTCTTCTCTTAGTGGCCTCGGTCCTGGGAATTATCGGTCTCCTGCTGCGGCAGCCCTTGATTGTCTGTCTCTTAGCGGCCGGTATTGTGGTGGGTCCTTCGGGTCTTGGCCTGATTACCAGTTATGAGAAGATCGAATTACTGGGCCATATTGGCATCGCCGTCCTGTTGTTTGTGGTAGGGCTTAAGCTCGATCTGCATCTGATCCGCACCATGGGACCGGTAGCGCTGGCCACCGGCCTGGGCCAGGTCGCCTTTACTTCGGTCTTCGGTTTCCTGATTGCCCTGGGGCTGGGCCTGGGCGTAGTGGAATCGGTATATGTGGCCGTGGCCCTGACCTTTTCCAGCACCATCATTATCGTCAAGCTCCTCTCCGACAAGGGGGAAATAGACTCGCTGCATGGCCGCATTGCCATCGGCTTTTTGATTGTTCAGGACATCGTGGTCGTCCTGGTCATGATCGGCTTGACGGCTACTGGCAGCCGGCCGGCCGAGGGCTGGTCCATTTACACCCAACTCCTCTGGGTTTTGGGGACCGGCGCGGCTTTTCTGGGAGGCATTGCGGTGATGATGCGCTATCTCCTGCCTCCTTTCCTGAAGCGCCTGGCCCGCTCCCAGGAACTACTGGTGCTGTTTGCCGTAGCCTGGGCCGTCTCTTTGGCGGCGCTCGGCGACGCCCTGGGGTTCAGCAAGGAAGTGGGGGCCTTTCTCGGCGGGGTCTCCCTGGCCTCGACCCCTTACCGAGAGGCCCTCAGTTCCCGCCTGGTGAGTTTGCGGGATTTTCTACTGGTCTTTTTCTTCCTTGACCTGGGGGCTCGGTTGAATCTGTCAGTTTTGGGGGCTCAGTCAGGCAAGGCCTTGATCCTTTCCCTGTTTGTCCTGATCGGCAATCCCCTGATCGTCATGGTGATCATGGGCTACATGGGATATCGGAAACGCACCGGGTTTCTGGCCGGCCTGACGGTAGCCCAGATCAGCGAGTTTTCTCTGATTCTGGGAGCCCTGGGGTTGAGTCTCGGCCATGTAACCCTGGATACCATGGGACTGATCACCCTGGTGGGGCTGGTGACCATCGGCGTTTCTACCTACATGATCCTTTATTCCGGGCCATTTTACCAGTTCCTTTCTCCCTGGCTGAAGGTGTTCGAATGCCAGACGCCCTATCGGGAAACCACCCGGGACAGCACGGTAACCGTCCCGACCTCAGATATTCTCCTCGTCGGCCTGGGTAATTATGGCAGCGGCATCGCCCGTCGGCTATTGTCCAGAAAAAGAAAGTTGGTGGGGGTGGATTTCGCCCCAGAAGTCTTGGATGATTGGCGACAGCAAGGACTGCCGGTTTTTTACGGCGACGTCGGGGACCCGGAGATTTTTGAACATCTGCCCCTTGATCAGGCCTATCTGGTGGTAAGCACGGTACGCGACCGAAATCTTAACCTTAACTTACTCAAGGCCTTGAATGGCCGCGGGTATCGGGGTAAAGTGGCCCTTACCGCCCGCCATGAGGAAGAAGCGCGGGATTTTGAGACAGCCGGAGCGGATCTGGTCCTACGGCCATTTTTTGACGCGGCGGAACAGGCGGCGGAGGCCCTGGCCGCGGCCCTGCAGATTCTCCCGGAAAGCCGGGAATGGCCCTTGACCTTGAGAATCTTCCGCTTGGAGCGGGGGTCGGTATTTGCCGGTCGAACCCTTGGGGAAATCCCTCTGCGGCAAGAAACCGGAGTCTCTATTATCGCTGTTAGCCGAGCCGGAAAGACCTTCTTCGACCCCGAACCGGACATGCCCTTATATCCGGGGGACCGTTTGGTTTTATTAGGAGAGCCCAAAAAATTGAGCCGGGCCGAAGGTTACCTGGAGCTCAGGGCCTTTGAAGAAATAGAGGCTGAGGAGGAGCACTTCGGCATCGCCGAAATTTCCCTGGCCCCTGACTCTCCCTTGATAGGCAAGACTCTGGCCGCGGTGAAATTCCGGGAAAATTATAGCACCACGGTTATTAGTATCCGCCGCGGGGAGCGGCAACTAGTTTCCCCTACCGGAAAAGATGTTCTCCTCACCGGAGATCGTCTCATCGTCGCCGGAAGATCCGAACTGGTGAAGGAGCTAGAAAAAAGAGCCCCGTTGTGAGAAAAATTATTTAGGCCTAACCGGTTTGCCCCTGGGAAGGAAGGAAATGCCTCGTTGTCCCGCAGTCCCGATCATCACCCCTTCCATTATCGCCCACTCAGGTGCTGCGTTCCACCCCTAATTGGTTGGCCAGGATGCTTAGCTGTGCAGGGACTGTAGTAGTGTCGGCGGTATTGCCGTGGAACACCCGTACTGCTACCGGGGCACCGTCAATATCAGTAAGCAGAGCCATGACTATTTGCTTTTTACCTTGCTTTTTGTCACGATTATAACCATAATCAGCCAACTCAGTAGCGTTGCCCTCCAAATAAGAGGAAGTTACATCATAGAGAAAAAGTTGCGGTGGCGCTTGGTTGGCCTAACGACGGCGGAAAAGTTGTTGTTCAAGATCCTCCTGCTGCTCTGCCAACCAGGAAAGGGCGCGGTCTAGACTGTTTTCCGCGCAAGAATCTGGATCCGGACAGTCTAATTCCCCCTTCAAGGCTCGCCGCAGGATATCAAGGCGCGGCGGAGGCAGAGGGCACAGGTGGGCCAGGGTTACCTTGATCACTCTTTTTCCCTGGCGCCTCGCCTCCCGCAGCAAGATGGCCGGGGGTGAGTTGCGGTTGGGGACGACATCGATATACATGGGTACAGGATTTTTCCCCTAAAAGGCCCTTATTACCAAATTATCACTACGTTATCCAGCTCTTTCCTCAAAAAGTGTGGAACTTCCGTTATAAGTGTGGAAAAGGTTTTCAACCTGTTCTAGTGCACCGGCAAGATGCAGTGCCACTGGCGGAGCGCATTTCGATTAAAGTCAACAAGTAAATATGCTGGATAGGATTAGAAACCCCAAAAGGAAACCACCTTGACGATAAAGATCAATAATTTTCGGCTGGCGTTGATCACCGGGGCGGCCAAAAGCGGCAAAAGCCACTATGCTCAGGTCCTGGCCGAAACGCAGCTCCAGCCCTGGCTTTATGTGGCCACCAGTGAGGCTCTGGATGAGGAGATGACCGAGCGCATCGCCCGTCATCAGGCGCGGCGGGGCACGGAGTGGACCACTCGGGAAGAACCGCTGGCCCTGGCCCGGACTTTACAGGAAGCAGACGGCCAGTTCGGGGTAATCCTGGTTGACTGCCTGACCGTTTGGCTCTCCAATCTATTGACCCGTGTGGCCCCAGACTCCAAGGCCAACCAAGATGAAGTGGCGCGATTGCTGAAAGTCCTAGAAACCCTGAGTACTCCGGTAATTCTGGTCACCAATGAAGTGGGCTGGGGAATTGTCCCGGACAATGCCCTGGCCCGAAAATTCCGCGACCAGGCCGGGGACTTAAATCAACGGCTAGGCCAGGTGGCCGACCTGGTGGTGCTGGTGGTCTGTGGCCTGCCTCTGATTCTGAAACCTGATCTAACTGCTCTTTCCGGCTAAAGGAAACTCCATATGTCGCTAAAGCTCGAACTGACCCAACTGATCAACCAGATCCGACCCCTAAATCCCCAGTGGCTTACCCAGGCCCAGCAGCGGCTGGATCAACTTACCAAACCGCGCGGCAGTCTGGGGCGCTTGGAAGAACTGGCGGCCCGTTATGTGGTCATCCGGGAGGAGCTGTTCCCAGCCCTGAACCGCAAGGTGGTAAGCGTTTTTGCCGCCGATCATGGGGTGGTGGCCGAAGGCGTTAGTGCCTATCCCTCCGAGGTTACGGTGCAGATGGTCTTAAATTTCCTGGCCGGCGGAGCGGGCATCAATGTGCTGGCCCGGCACGTCGGGGCCGAGGTGCAGGTGGTAGATATCGGCGTCAAAGGGGACTTTGCGCCTCACCCCGGCCTGATCTCTCGCAAGGTGGCCTATGGCACCGCTAATTTGGCCGTCGAGCCCGCCATGACTACCGAACAAGCGCTCCAGGCCCTGCAAGTGGGCATTGATCTGGCCCAGGAAAACATTGCCACCGGGGTTGACCTGCTGGCGACGGGGGAAATGGGCATCGGCAATACTACCCCGGCCGCAGCCCTGGCCGCGGTGTTCACCGGTCAGCCGGTTGCCGCGGTTACCGGTTGGGGCACCGGTATCGATGCGGCTACCTACCGACACAAAGTTGAGGTTATCGAACGCGCCCTGAAGCGACATCACCCGGATCCCCAATATCCCTTAGGAGTGCTGGCCCAGATCGGCGGTCTGGAGATTGCTGGCATGGCGGGTCTGATTTTAGGCGCGGCCGCAGCCCGACGGCCGGTGGTTTTAGACGGTTTTATTGCCGCCGCCGCAGCCCTGGTGGCCGTGGCCCTCTGTCCGGTGGCCAAAGATTTTATGATTGCCGCGCATCGGTCCGTAGAACCGGGCCATCAGTTAATATTAGAGACCCTGGGTCTGGAGCCTTTACTAGATCTGAAGATGCGTCTGGGAGAGGGGACCGGGGCGGTGCTGGGGATGAGTCTGGTCGACGCGGGTCTGAAAATTTATAAAGAAATGGCCACCTTTGCCGAGGCCGGGGTTTCAGATCGGACCGATTAAACCCATCCCCCAAATTTAATAGGCCACTACATAATAAATCACATAGAGCCAGGACAAGATGCCATGGATAATGGCCCAAAATACCGATTTATGCAGACTCCAGGAGATGGTGATGGCCAAGGCCGAACCAAAGGTCATGCCGCCGGTGGCAATATATCTAACATACATGGTATTTCCTTTAAAAGCTGGAAGTTGGGAATTTGGGTCAAAAGTCAACCTGTGCCTGGTTAACGCGGTTTCCTGGTCTGAAGATTATTTCAATATATATTGAGGCGGCTCAGGCTGCAACCGTAACCTGATTAAGATCGGCCAGTCGGTTGAAATTTATCGGCGTAGGGAAATACCGTGAAGATGGATGACGAACAGCACTTATGATGCGCTCTTTCGGTCTGGCCCTCACTTTTCTCACCATCTTTCCTTACCCCCGACATCTGGCCGGGAGCGCCGCGGAACTGGCCCAAGCCATGCGGTGGTTCCCCCTGATTGGCCTGTTCCTGGGGCTGTTTCTCTGTTTGGTTTACTCCGGGCTGGCGCTGCTTTTTCCCGCCGCGGTGGTCAGCGCCGGGCTGATCGCGGTCCTGGCGGTGGCGACCCGCGGCCTACATCTGGACGGCCTGGCCGATACCCTGGATGGCTTGGGCGGCGGCTATTCCCCTGAGGCCAGTTTGCGAATCATGAAGGATAGCGCCTTAGGAGCCTTCGGGGTGTTGGGCTTAATCTTAATTTTGCTCCTCAAATTTGCCCTGATGCTGGCCCTGACTGAACGGGCCGAAGTCCCGGCCTTAATCCTGTTCCCGATTATCAGTCGGTGGTCGATGGTGGGTTTGGCTTATCTGTCCCCCTATGCCCGGCCGGAAGGCGGCCTGGGCCAGCCCATGACCTCGCTGGTAGCCGGGCGGGAGATTGTAATCGCCAGCCTGAGCGCGGTGCTCCTGGCGGTGCTGATTTACGGGTGGCGGGGTTTAGTGGCCCTGGGGCTGGTGGCCCTGTCCACCTGGGTGGCCAGCCGCTATTTTAAGCAGCGGCTGGGAGGGATAACCGGAGATGTGCTGGGAGCAATAAATGAACTGCATGAAGTGTTAGCCCTGGCAGCAGCCCTGGCCTTAAGATAAAGGTGGCAGCATGATCCCCCGGTCTTTATAACCTTGGAGGTTTCTGATATATTTAAAATATAAAAGCCTCTGGTAAAAGTCTGTTTAAACCTGAAGTGTGATCTAATTATAGAAAAAACTTGGTGGCACCGGTTTTCAACCGGTGCAGATAGAGTCCAAAGCTTATAGCTCAACCAGGCCGGATGATTTTTCCAGAAGACGAAAACTAAATTTATTTGGGGGAATTATGTTATTTGACGTTTCAGAACTAAAGGCCCGTTTACAGGCCCTCACCCAACGTCTGCACCAACTCCGAGGTCGTCTTTGATCTAGACCAGAAAAACTCTCGCCTACAAGAACTTGAGAAACTGATCGCCCAGCCCGGATTTTGGGATGATGCGGCCCAGGCCGCGCAGCTCTTAAAGGAACGCGGGGCCTTGAGTCAAATCCTGGGACACTGGCAGACTCAGCAGCAAAAATTCGAAGAAATTGACATCCTGTTGCAACTGGCTGTGGAGGAAGAAGATGATCAGGCCCTGGGCGAAGTAGCCGCGGAGTTGGCGGCCCAAGAAAAGGCCATGCGCCAGTTGGAGTTGGAGGTGCTGCTCAGCGGCCCGGATGACAATAAAAACGCTATTGTTACCATCCATGCCGGGGCCGGGGGTACCGAAGCCCAGGATTGGACCGAGATGCTCCTGCGCATGTATCTGCGTTATGCCGAACGCAAGGGTCTGAAAACCGAACTTTTTGACCTGCTGCCGGGAGATGAGGCCGGGGTGAAGAGTGTGACCTTCGAGGCCGCCGGACCTTATGCTTATGGCTATCTTAAAGCGGAAAGCGGCATCCATCGCCTGGTCCGTATCTCACCCTTTGACGCCGGGGGTCGCCGTCATACCTCATTTGCGGCGGTATTTGTCTACCCCGAAGCGGACGACAGCATTGATATCGAAATCAACGACAAAGATCTGCGCATTGACACGTTTCGGTCCAGCGGGGCCGGGGGCCAACATGTTAATAAAACCAGCTCCGCGGTGCGAATCACCCATATACCCACGGGCATTGTGGTATCGATGCAGAACGAACGTTCCCAACACCGTAACCGGGACTTGGCGATGAAGGTCTTAAAGGCCCGGCTCTATGAAATTGAACAGCACAAGCGCCAGGAAAAGGTTCAGGAAGTGCTCGACAGCCAGAAAGATATTGCCTGGGGCAGCCAGATCCGCTCCTATGTGCTGCAACCCTATCGGCTGGTCAAGGATCACCGCACCAAACATGAGGAAGGCAATGTCGATTTAGTGTTGGATGGCGATTTGGACCCGTTCATCGAAGCCTATCTGCTTAACCCTGGCGAAACTAATTAGTATCCATCCGGAAACCTATTTTCCCCTCCCACTGGATGGGGGAAGGTTAGGGTGGGGGTGAAAAAATATTATATAATCCAATATGTTGAAATTTATGTCCCCCTCCCCCCCCAACCCCCTCCCACCAGGGGGCGGGGGAGTTTCCGGATGAAAACTGATTAATATTTTTCTGGGGACGGTCAGAGGTCAGCCCGGCCCCGGCACCGGACCCAGGTCTGGCCCAGCCAAAAATTGCCTTTCTAACGCAACGACAGATTTTCGGATAAATTGTGGCGCCTTTCTTAACCCAACTGCAAACTTTCTTTCAGATTACCTTGTGGCAGGATAGGGCATCCGGCCTCATAAATCTGGGGCTTTCAGGGGTGCGGGTGCTCGTCCTGGTGGCTTGGGGCCTGATCCACAATCAGGCCCTGTTACAGGCCTCGGCGCTGGCCTATTACACCATGCTGGCCCTGATCCCGATGCTGGCCCTGCTCTTTGCGATCTTAAAAGGGTTGGGATTACAGCATCTGCTGGCCGATTATTTGCTGGAACGCCTGGCCCCCGGCTCCCAGGAATTTGCCCAACAGATCTTAACCTATATCGAAAATACCGACGTGGCCGCACTGGGAGCCTTAGGGGTAGCCAGCTTACTGGTTACTCTGATAATGGTGATGAATAATGTCGAGCGGGCCATCAACCAGACCTGGGGGGTAACTCAGACCCGGCCCTGGCGCCGCCGGATCAGCGACTACCTCAGCATTTTTCTGCTGTTTCCCATCCTGGTAGCGGTAGCTGGAACCTTTTCCAGCGTCATCCTGGGCCTTCCCGAGGTCCAACGGCTGCTGTCGACCTTGTCCCCGACATTTTATTATGCCGCGCGCAGTGGCTTGGCCTCTTTAGTTATTCTGTGGGTCGCCTTTACCTTCCTCTATCTGGTCCTGCCTAATACCCGGGTCAAATGGCTCCCGGCCCTGATCGGCGGCCTGGTGGGTGGCAGTCTGTGGGAGATTGCCCGCGGACTGTTCATTATTTACCAGTCTTCCCGAGAAGGGTCTATTTACTATGACATCATTTATGGGGCGTTTTTTAACCTGTTGTTCCTGGTGCTGTGGATTTATTATAGCTGGGTGGTGGTGTTGATCGGTAGCGAAGTGGCCTGTGCTTACCAGAACCGGGAGCCCCTGAGCCGAAAGTTTCGCCAATCAGTTTCCGGTTACGAGTGGGTGGATGAATATTTAGCCCTGGCCGCCCTCCTGGCCCTGGCCCGGCGCTTTGAGTCGCAGCAACCGCCTCTGTCTTTGCAAGAATTGCAACAGACACTGGCCTACGACCATAATCTTACCGAGAGAGTGATCCAATCCTTGACGGCTAGCAATCTAGCGGTCCGGGTTACTACTCCAAATCAGGATAATAGCCCTCGGTTTCTGCCCCGCCGACCGCTGGAGCATAGCTTGGTGGAAGATATCTTAAAGACCCTGCGGCAGCAGCGGGGGAAAGCGGTATCATTGGTCCTGGCCGACGCCCCCCAACTGGCGGCCGCCATACGAAATCTATTAGAGAATACTACTCTGGCCCAACGCCAGGTCTTGACCATGCGGGATTTGATAAAGGCTGGGGAAAAATAGCCAGCTTAAAAAAGCTGAGGGACGACTAGCCACGCTAACCGTCCCTTCAAGGTTGATTGAACTACCGACCAGACCGGATCAGCAATTTACCTCACCGGGCTGCTTAACTTATTCCGATTCCTCGGTTTCCAGGATCAGCGCATCCGCGACCATTTCCCAGATATATTTAACTTCGTATTCCAGGTTAAACTTTTTCTTGACGTTTTTCATAATGTTGTCCCGGCAGTTGGAGCAGGCGCAGATGACTAGATCAGCTCCGGTAGCAATAATGTCCTGAGCCTTAAACCAGCCATGCTCGGTCCGCACATCTTCATAAGGTCCGGGCCAGTTGCCGGCTCCGGCCCCGCAACAGTAGGCGTCCATCCGGTTATGAGGCATTTCCACGAAATTATCCATGTCGATACAATAGGAGAGGATTTCCCGGGCCTCTTCAAAGCGATCGTCACCAAAGGTAAGCCGGGCGGCCCGGCCATGCTTACAGGAGTCATGGTAGGTGACAATCCGACCGGCATGCACCGATTTATCCACTTTGATAAGTCCTTCGCGCAGGAACTTCAGCAGTACATCGAAGAGATAGACATAACTACGTCCGGTCTTGGGCCCGAATTCATCTTTAAAATATTTTTCCAGGTTGTAGCGGGTGCCCCAGGAAGAGCCGCCGCAATCAGGCAGAATCATGGTTTTGATGTTGAAGTTTTTCATATGCTCAATCCGCCGCCGGGCAAATTCTTTACTGGCGGGAAAATCGCAGGTGAAAATCCCCCAATCCACCGATTCCCAGTTTTTGGTGACCGTAGTCCAACTGGCCTTGGCGGCATAGAAGATCTTCCACCACCATTTCATGTCGTCGGGTTCGGCATAGACTTCCTTGGAGTTTTCAAAGAACAGATACTCGGCGCCCTCGACATCGTAGGGGGTGACAAAGCCGGGGCAACCTTCCTCGGCTAATTCCTCTCCTAATTCCTCCAGCAACATGACATAATCTTCTTCCGGAATTCTCATGTTGTTGCCAGTTTCCACATTATTGTCCACGCCTTTCTGCAGGACGCCGGGCACCTTATCACGGGGTCGCAGGGATTTGGCCCGATACCACAGGTCGGTGAGATGCACCCCCATGGGACAGCCGTAAACACAGCGATAGCAGGCCGAGCAGGACCACACCCACTTGGAGTCAATCAGCTCCTGCTCCATGCCTAAGAGAATCATGCGAATCGCCTTGCGGCAATCGATATTTTGCTCTTTCAGGCAGTCCATAAAGGTCAGTGGGCAACCACTGGAGCAGGTGCCGCAGGTGAAACAGATATTGGCGTGAGCCTCGGTCAGCAGATCGGCAAACCGGCTCTCCTTTCTTATTTGGGGTAGCGTATTCAGATCTAAGGCTTCCATTAAAGTCTCCTTATGTTCGGCAAAATTGGCTCAGAGTTAGGCTACTTAGGGCAATTTTGATTTAGCGCGCCAGACGATCTGCTGGCCGCGTCTTTCGGTTCTGAGTGATTAAATCTTGGCCTGGAACTCCTAATAAAAACCTTTATTCACAAAGCTAATTATTATCTGCTATCGGTGCTGCTGTCAAGCTTAAATATGCAAATGGGAAACGGCTACTGATCTTAACGCCGTTCTAGCTTAACAAAATGCGTTAAACACTACGGACCAGACCGGAAGCTCGGACAGCGTTGGAGGTCAAAAAACAGCAATGCTCCTCAGGCTGATAGGCCTTCGGAGCATTGTCAGGCACTTGGTTAATTTGATCTTTAAACCTTTACAACATTGCGGGCTTGGGGGCCTTTGTTGCCTTGGACCACTTCAAACTCGACCTCTTGGTTTTCCTCCAATGAACGAAATCCTTCTCCCTGAATGGCACTATGATGAACAAATACATCTGGCCCGTTCTCTCGGGAAATAAAGCCGTATCCCTTGGAGTCATTAAACCACTTAACTTTGCCTTTCTCCTTCATTATAATACAGACCCTCCTAAAAATGTAAAACAGTTGCCTGCCCGCCAGGCAGGTCCAAGAGAGCAGCCAGATTAAAAAACCGGGACAAATTTGACTGTTGTCCCGATTCCATCCAGGGCTACAGCCCCACTACCGCCTGACCTGCTATCTACTGAGGAGCTAAATACCATTGCCGCGGTTATCTGTCAATGAAAAAAAGCTGGACGCAATCGACATTATTAACAGATTTCAAAAGGTAAAGCGGGGTAGCGGCGATGGCTCTCAGGGGGGTATTGCCGGACCAAGGTTATCCAGCTTTTTTTTTGTATGACGGTTAGCCCCATTTAGGCATTTAGGCATGGATTTATCAACACTTATCAGGGTGGGCGCGGAAAAAGCTCTCGTAATTCTGTTTATAAAAGACTGGGAGCTATTTTGCCGAATGCCGCTTCTGAAAACCGAGCCAGATAATATAGACAATCATAAAAATGGTTGATACCGCGGCTGGCACTGCGGTCTGCTGGCTGAACAGGGTCAGGGCCAGACCCCCGGCCAGGGCATAATTTTTCAGCGTCCCCAGCAACATCAGGCTGGTTATGGTGGGCGGCTCAACCCCCGCCAGGCGGGCCAGGCGGTCGATCACCGTTCCCAGGATAAAGGTGCTGGCCAGGGCGATGAGGGCTACCGGCAGTAGGGTCAAAGGTTGCCTTAAGAATAGCTCCTGGTTTAGCCCGACGATGGTATAGGTGATGAGGAAGAAAGACCAGTTGGTGATGGCCCCTTTGATCGGCTCCAGCCGTCCCGACAGGCCGGACCAGAGTAACAGGCGGGAGACGATCAGCGGGATCAGGATTAATTCGATCAGCACCAGGATTAATTTAACCGGATGGATGAACGCCGTTCCTAACAGCGCCACGGCAATCAGCGGGGTGATAATCAAGGCTCCCAGATAAGCGCCGATGGTGGCGATCAAGGAAAAGGTGCTGTTGCCGTGCAGCAGGCTGGTAAAGGGGATGACCGCCACCGCCGGCGGGACCGCGACCAGCAGGACAAAGCCCTGGGAGAGGGCGTCATCACCAATCAGTAGAAGATTAAGCCCGAGCAGTAATCCCCCCAAGACCACGAAGTTCAAAGCTAATCCGACCAAAATAGGGTAAATCAGGGCGCGGGGCGAACGGAAGACCTGGCCCGGCACCCCCATGGTGGACAGCGTCATTACTACTGCCAGGGCGGGCAAGACCAGGACCTCGGTCCAGGCGGCCCCTTGACCGGCTCCCAACCCCAAGGTCAGGGCCAGGAGCATTAAAAAATCGCGGTTACGCCAGAGGCGTGGCATGCTGGCCATCAATGATGATGATGATGGTGACCCGGGCTATGGCCCCCGGCGGCGAGATAGATAGCCGGCTCGCTCCCGAGGTTTTCCAAGGTGTAGGTGGCATCCCCGACCAGATGGAAGGCCTGGCCCGGTTTAAGATCCAGGCGGCCTTCAGGGCTGATTAGCACGGCCTGGCCGCTAACCAGGCAGATGATTTCCTCGTGGCCCTCACCGGGCTTGAGCACCCGGCCACCCTGACCCGGCTCCAAGCAGCCAAAAATGAGATAGCAGGCGTGAGTGTCCAGATCATCCCGGCCGAGCACGGTTTCACCGCCTTCAGCCCGGGCCCGGCTTAACAGGTCATAAATCTTGATCATCAGTTAACCTCTTTATTTTTTTTGGATCTATACCATATAAGGCACACATCACCGGATCCGGGGCCAGTCCTTCCCCGGCTCGGAACCGGCAGCCGCCCCGACATTCGGTTAAATAAGGACAGCCCGCACACTCTAATTCGCTCAGTTTCAGGCGCGGCAGCCGTAACCAACAGGTTTCCAATCCTTCTTGGACGTGGCCCACCGGACGGTGGGCGAACAACCCACATTTGGCCACCTGTCCCGTCGGCAAGACAGCTAAGTGATGAATACCGCAAGCAAAGTCTCCGACTTTACCGTGATCCGAGCCGCCAAAGCCCAGGTTTAGATAAGGAGCAGCCTGGGCCGGGTCCAGATAAAGTTCGGGATGCTGCGCCAGCCGACCGGTAAAACAGGGAACATCCAGACCCCATTCCCGGACCCCCCATTCCTGGAGCAACTGCCCTAATTCCGCCAATTCCTGCTGGTTACCGGCATGGATCATGGTGGCCACCGAGACCATAAGCCCCCGCGCCAGGGCAGCCTGCAGGTTGGCGACGGTGCGGGACCAGGTGCCTCGCCCCCGGATTAACTCGTGACCGGCTTCCAGGCCATCCAGACTGATTTGAATCTCATGCACTTGCAGGCGAGACAGGGTGTCACCGTCCAGCAGGGTGCCATTAGACAGCAGGATAAAGCGTAACTCAAAGTCGCGCAACCGGGCGTTTAATTCTTCCCAATGGGGGTACAACAGGGCTTCGCCGCCGGACAGCAAGGCGCGCAGACCTTGCATGGCCTCCAATTCCTGGAGCGCGGCCAGGACGCTGGCCAGGGGCAGGTCGGTGTGACCCTGGTCACCCAGATAACAGTGGACACAGCGCAGGTTGCAGCGCGCGGTGAGCATGAGCTCCAGATAACGCAGGGAAGGCAAGGGCGATTGACGCAGATGCAGGGGGCGTGGACGGGGCTCAGTACAAACCGCCACCAGCGATTCGGCCAACAGAAAATCCAAGAACTCGGGATCGGCCTGAGCCGCCAGGCCGGATCGAGTGCCGTCGCACCTGGCCAACCAGTCAAAGCCCTCCTGGTTAAGCTCATAGAGCTCATCAGAGAGGCGGTCATAAAGATAGGGTTTTTCTAATAAACGCAGCGAGGCATGTTCGGCCAGACGCAGGTAAAACCCGTCCAACAGCCGCTCCCAGGCTGCTTTAATCTCGGGCAGTCGAATCAGGCCACGGCTCAGCAGGTCAGCTAAGGCCATTAGACCGCCGCAGGGCGAGGCGTCGGCTGGCCCCGCCGGATCAGCATAATCGCAGCCATGTAGCCGGAATACGCAGCGGGGGCACAAAAGCTTTGACACCTGGGCCAGTTGTTCGGTCTCCGGGGCCGATCCGGGCGGCAGTTGATCCAGCGCCGCGGCCAATCCGGGTTCCAGCCTGACCCAGGCCGCCAGGAATTCGTAACCCAGACATTTTTCCGGTTCGTCAGCCGCAGGCTTGAAAAACTGACAGTGACGACGACAGATCAAGGAACGCATGCTCGACCCACTATGATAACCGGATTAGACCACAACATAAGCCCCTGAACGCGCAAAAGGGGACGGCAACCGTCCCCTCTGGTGTCCGCCAGGTTAAAGGCTAGCAAGATTTTTTACACTTGCACAGCCCGGATGAGGATTTCTCGACTTTCTTAATCTTCATGATTTTCCCTCCTTCTTGGAGCATTTAAAAAATTAAATTTTTAGGTTTGGTCACTTCGTGTGACAGTTACTAAACAATATAACTTCCCTAGAAATTTGTCAAGGGGCCTAACCAGCCACTGGCGATCCAGACTTTGGAAAAAATTTTTGATTCCCCCAAATTTTTCACCAAATCCCCAAAAAAATTTTTATTTGGCTCTTGACAAGGATTAATTTAAAACTTATCCTTCATAATAATTATTATCACCTTAGATTTTTTTTATAATATCGCTTCCCTTAATCAGCCCTGGCTCTCTGTAACTCAGTCTGCTTGGGGCACACGGTTATAGATAATAGCCATCAACCAAAATCTATAAGAGGAGTATGCACTATGGCGGAGCGACCGGGTATGATAACTTTTCAGGGCACGCCGTTAACCCTGGTCGGCGATGAGGTCAAAGTGGGGGATCAGGCCTCAGATGTAGAGCTTCTCAATAATGATTTAGCCCCGGTAAAGTTGTCCGATTGGCGGGATCAGGTCTGCATTATCGCCTCGGTGCCCTCGCTGGACACCCCGGTTTGTGATATTGAAACCCGCCGGTTTAACGACGAAGCGGCCAGTTTAGGCCCGGAAGTACCGATCTTAACCATCAGCATGGATCTGCCTTTTGCGCAAAAACGCTGGTGCGGTGCTTCGGGCGTTACCCGGGTGAAAACCCTGTCTGATCATCGGCAGGCCGCCTTTGGTTTGGCCTACGGGTTGTTAATCAAGGAATTACGACTGCTGGCCCGGGCGGTGCTGATCATCGATGGCGCGGGTACTATTAGATACATGCAATTGGTTAAAGAAATCACCGAGGAACCGGATTATGACTCCGTCCTGCGCCAGTTGCAGAAGGTGCTGGGAAAATAAAGTCTGGTTCGGGCTGGGGTGATCAGAAATCTGAAAAAAATAATCGCGAATCTTTCAGAAGGAGTTAACCATGAAATTTTTCTGGTGCTTAGGGTTGATGATCTTTTTGTTTCTGGCCGGTTGTTCCCAGGAAACCAACAAGCCTATCATCAAACCGGCCGGCCCGCCGGCCAGCAGTTCCGGATGGCCCCAGGATTCCACCTGTTCTCCAGGTTGCCCGCCCGGCGGGGCCTCTTGGTGAGATAGAAGTTGATCTTGCGGCCTTAATCATAAAATAACAGCTATTTATAAGTAGTTAGCTAAATAAGTAGTTAGCTAAATAGATTCCCCTGTGCCAAAATCAGGGCAAAATAAGGAGGATAATATGGCCAAATTAGAGGATATGTGTCAGTGCCAGACTTCAAATTGCGGGTTTATCTACGACCCCGAGCGCGGGGATAAAAAAGGCAAAATTCCCAAGGGTACCAGCTTTCAAGACCTGCCGGACGACTGGAAGTGCCCGTGCTGTGGGGTAAGCAAGAAGATGTTCCGCCCCCTGGCCGGACCGGGTTCGGTGGCGGAGGAGAAAAAATCTGCTTAAACCAGCATCTTAGCTAACCAATGACATTTTGCCAACTCAGCTAAGGAAGGAGAGAAAATGGCCACCAGGAAATGCCCCGTTTGTGGCTCCAAGAGTTTTTATGTCCGGGACCCGGACGAAGAATATGAGATCTACGAGTTCGATTTACAGGAAGGCAACATCGTTTTTAACCCTAATAACCCTGGCTCGGACCTGCCGGCCATTGAGGATAATACCGATACTTATTGTTGTAAATGTTCCTGGACCGGAAAGTTCCAAGCCCTGAAGCGCTAGGTTAGGGCCAGAGGATGACCACGGCTCGGAGCCACCGATCCCCCAAAATTTAATAACCAGATAGGGGCCAAGACCATGTCGGACCGCACGGACCAGCCAGAAACTGATAAAGCATCTTCCAAGGTAGTGATTTTCCATCCGTACCCTTTTCAGGTGGGGGAAAAGATTTATATTGCCAGCGGGCCTCGACACGGCGATTGGCTAGTGATCGGGGTTGATGAGCGCAAAATCAGGCTGCGCTGTCCGGTGTCGCATCGGGAATTTGAGTGGGGCCGCTTCTGCTATCTGGTGGAGACGCGGGAAGACGAGCCCTGGCCCCATAAGCATTGATTAAAAGCATATCTCATTGATTGAGGAGGAAACTTTTTATGAGCAAGACCAGTGAGAATCTGATGGAGGCCTTTGCCGGAGAATCGCAGGCCAACCGCAAGTATTTAGCCTTTGCCAAAAAGGCCGATAAAGAAGGCTATCCCCGTACCGCCCGCTTGTTTCGGGCCGCGGCCGAAGCCGAAACCATCCATGCCCATAACCATCTGCGGGCTTTAGATGCCATCAAATCTACTAAAGAAAACCTGCAAGAAGCCATCTCCGGGGAGACCCATGAGTTTATGAGCATGTATCCCCAGATGATCAGCGAGGCCGAGGCCGAAGGTAATAAGCGGGCGGCCCAGACTTTCCGATACGCCAATGAAGTGGAGAAGATCCACGCCGCCTTGTATCAGCAGGCCTTGGACCACCTGGATAACCAAACCCTGGTCGACGTCCATATCTGCCCGGTCTGTGGCTATACCGTGGAAGGCGAACCCCCTGATGTCTGCCCGGTGTGCAAGGCCCAAAAGAAAAACTTCATCATAATTGATTGACCAAATGGTTTCTAAAACTAGGCGCTTTTGGGTTGATCCGACTGCTGTTTAGGGTAGCTTCGGGAAGAGGCCCCGGACAATTTTTTTCTCAAAGACTGGAAATCGGTCAATCAATAATTATATTGGTTGTTAATTAACATAAAATCGGGCTTATGATTACCTGGGAAATTTCAAAGGAGGAACATAATATGACCGAGCTACTGCAAATTTATAAATGTGGCGTCTGTGGGAACATCGTGGAGATGGTTCATGCCGGCGCCGGAGAACTGGTATGCTGCGGCCAGCCCATGAAGCTGTTCGCGGAGAACACGGTGGATGCGGCCAAAGAGAAGCATGTGCCGGTAATCGAAAAAATCGCCGGCGGTTTCAAGGTCAAGGTTGGCAGTGTACCGCATCCCATGGAAGAAAAGCATTATATCGAGTGGGTGGAAGTCATTGCCGATGGCAAGGCGTACCGGCAGTTCCTCAAGCCTGGTGAGGCTCCGGAAGCCACTTTTAAAATCGATGCCGATCAGATTACGGCCCGGGAATACTGTAACCTGCATGGGCTGTGGAAAGCCTAAACCCGGCCCCGCGCCGATAGCCGCCGCGCTTTAGAACCAGAAATCAAGATAAGTATTGAATAGTTAATCCTCATCCGAAAACTCCCCCACCCCTGGTGGGAGGGGGTTGGGGGGAGGGGGCGTAAATTTCAACCTACTGAGATGATATGATATGTTTCACCCTCAGCCCAGCCCTCCCCCCTCAAGGGGTAGGGGAACAAGTAGTTTCCGGATGG
>JAQVHY010000128.1 GCA_028695935.1 Desulfobacca sp. | reverse complement strand
CGGATCTGGGAGGGTCAGGGGCAGCCCGGCGACCTGGAGCTGTTGCCGCGTCTGGCCAAGGTCATGATGGACGCCTCTTTCTGCCCCTTGGACCAGACCGCGCCCGCGCCTCTGATGAGCCTGCTCAAACATTTCCGTTCGGAGTTTGAAGACCATATCCAAAGGAAGTGCAAGAAAGGGGAATATATCTCTGGTTAACCAGCTAAATGAACCTCCGTGCGCTCGACCATAACCGGGCGCACGGGTTTCTCTTGAATACTCTAGACTTAAATTTTCCTCCTCTCCCAGGTAAGCCGCTTTTACTCGAGCACGGTAGCATTACTCAATCCTGAGGCCTTCCAGAATGACTCGTCTGTTTACCGGGACTTAGCCATAGTGGTCAATTTGACAAACTGCCCCGGTATTTGTTTAGAATCCAAGCCAGCCTCCAATTCAGGGTTTGGGCTTGGTACCTTTCTGATTTAAACTTTGAGTATGTCCCGGGGCGCCGCGGCAGATATAGATAAATTCCTCTTTCTTCACCTTCACCCTCAAGTCAGGCTGGGTACGGCCAGTGACCGCTATACCGGTTGGCTGGAAAAAATTTGCTCAGAGGAGCGCTATCGCAGCCGCTTAAGGCACCGCAACAAAGTGATCGGGGAGTAGAGCTTTACCGAGACAGTTCTTCTGGTGGAGAGCGTGGCCGAATATTTTGCGCACTTCCCGGCCCTAGCCCAAGTTCGGGAGCCAATGCTCCGGCCCTTTACTTATTCCTGATGCGCCAGGGCTGCTGTCCGGGTGAGGCTCGCGCCCTGCGCTGGGAAAAGATCGATTGGCGGTCTAAGACCGTGGAAATATCCGCCGCCATGCTGCGACCCAGGCCCTGAACGCTGGGGTTATGCCAAGCTGGTGACGGATAGTCTGAAAGGATTCTGGGACCGCGTGCAACCCGATCGCGTGCAAAGCGCATGCAAGCCAAAAATCGGCAATGCAACTAATTGATTTATTAGGAATTTTTGGCTGGGGGAGGAGGAGGATTCGAACCTCCATTTATGAAACTCAACTACTTAATATTCTTAAATATTATTTCCCTGAAATCTTATCTGGGGCCTCTCCAGGGCCTATTTTGGGGGTCCAGATTGTTTTGAGTGATTCCGTTTTCAAATGAGCATATCTTTTTGTCATCCCTGGAGTCTTATGTCCCAGCATATCCCGGATGACGTTTTCCGGCACACCGGCGTTAACGGCCTGGCTAGCCAAACTGTGTCGTGTCCCCTGATATGGTGTAACATTGACCCCGGCTTTTTGGGAAGCGGCCCGCCAGGTTTCCCAAACCAGGCCAGCCCTCAATGGCTTACCTTGATAGGTAAATACAAACCCCGATATTGCCCGGGGCAGTTGTTTGAGGGCAGTGATCACGTCCGGATGCAGGGGCAAGACCCGCACGTCTTTTTCCTTGGTGGACGGCCGGTAGATTTCCCGGTCCATTGCCGCCCGGATAACCACGATACCTTCTTTAAGATTGAGATCTTCCCATTTTAAGGCCCGGGCCCCACCGGGACGACAGCCCTGGCGCATGAGGAAAAGGAAAAAGGCATAACGAACCGGGTCTTAATATTCGCCAAAATCCGAGCCTGTTCTTCTTCTGTAATCCATTTCGTAACCGGCTGCCCTACTTCAACCCTGGGAAAATCCGGCATCCGTAAAATATCCTTCCGCCGGTGGGCATCGGTAAAAATTTTCTTAAGACAGCCGAGAATGTTGGCCACCGTCTTGGGAGCTAGTTCTCTTGGCAAGGAAATCAGCAAGTCCTCAATCTGCCCCTCTATAATATCCCTAAGGGAACGGCGGTCAAAATGGGGAATCAAATAATTGTTTACGAATCCCGTTATCTTCCGCAAATACTCCCAAGAGATCAGATTACGTTCCGCCTCTAGCCGGCGGCGGGCCAGCCATACGGCGGCATAATTGCTAAACTCTAATGACTTTAATTCACGTTTGACAAAGTCCCGCGGGTCGAACTTTTTAAGGTCTATTTCATATCGAATAGCATTTAGCAACCGTTCAGCACGGGCATAGCTATCAAGGGGATAACCTTCTTTATCGGAGTAAAGCTTTATCTTCTGCCCTAGCCAGGGCAAATCGAGGTAATATCGCTGGGGCACAGTCCGACATTTAGGGCAAGTCAACGGCTCCCCAGCAAATTTACCCGCATACCGGACACCGCTCTTTTGTACGGATTACTCCCAGCATGCAGAGATTAATTGCAGATCTAACCGGGGCCGTCAACAAAATAACATCCCACTCAATTGCGAGTTTTCAAGAAAATTGACCCTGCCCTATACTTTCCGCTTGTCTGACCCTCTTAGCGTTCTATCCTGAACGCTGAACGGGGTCTGTATGCCGAGCTTTTGGGGGTCTAAATTGGGGAAGCTCCGGCTTGGAAAATTGATCTGTTGGAAATTATAATACACTCATGAGCAATATTGCCAATGTATTTTTTTCTTATAATCATTTTTAAAGAGATTTATTTATAATAAATTGGACAGGAACTAATACTAAGTTGCAGTCTATTACCTATTTATGATTTGCTTTTCTCTGGGAGGAGAAAGGCATGCGAAAACCGAAGCCATTGCCGGAAGGTGCATATGAGAAGTTGGTCATGGACTTAAGCGGGCCAAAACTAAAGGCGAATTTCAGAGGGTGCAATGCCTCTGGTTGTGGGCTTCATTAGGGTTATCTGCCGATCAGGTAGCCCTTGCCCTCGGCTGGCATGTCGGATCAGTGCGCAAGCTCCAAGCCCGATATTTGCGGGAGGGGGAAGGAGTACTGAAAGGAACCGGACGGGGAGGACGGTATAATCAGAACCTGACTGTAGAAGAAAAACGACAATTACTTCAAAAGCTTCTGGCCCAGTCAGAAAAGGGTAGCATTCTGGAAGTGAGCAGGGTCAAGACCGCCTATGAACAGGTTTTGGGTCGCAAGGTTCCCAAGTCAACTATTTATCGAATGCTGGCATTGCTAATGACAACATAATAATGACCCACCGTGATATTTGAAAATTGACCCACCCTTCTCTTTTTGCTATTCTGTTAAATACCTGGGCGGAGGATAAGGGGCTGCTGGAGAGCAACCTGAGCACCGCCAGAATGGTCCAGATCCCCGACAAATGTGTTAGAATATTACTTATCTCCTTTAATTCTTCTGGCCTGGACGGAGAGCAAACATCTTAGGGAGACTAGATAAAAAAATAAGACGGGCCACCAAATGAGCGTAATCTTGCGGTCGTCAAACCTCCCAGCTGATCTTCTTCCCTATATGACACCGACCGACATTATCGATAGTGACCACCCCTTGGTGCAGGAGTATGCCCAGGGTGCTGCCAAAGGGGCCACAGATCCTGTAGAAATTGCCAAGGGACTTTACCTGGCGGTGCGAGATGGTATCCGGTATGATTTCTACGCCCCGTTTCATCTGCCGCAGCATTACCAAGCCAGCCAGGTCATCAAGCGAGGAAGGCAATTCTGCGTCCCCAAGGCCTCTCTTCTCTGCGCCCTAGCAAGAGTATATGCCATTCCCAGTCGCCTGGGCTTCGCCAACCTCAAAAACCACCTTGCTACTACGCAACTCCTGGAATATTTAGGAACAAACATCTTAGTCTACCATGCCTTCGCGGAACTATATCTAGATGGCCGCTGGGTCAAAGCCACGCCGGCGTTCAACCGGGAACTTTGCCAACGCCACGGGGTATCCCCCCTCGAATTCAACGGGCGGGAAGATTCTCTATTTCAACTTTATAATGAAAAGAACCAGCGTTACATGGAATACTTGGAATTCCTTGGCACTTATGCGGATGTTCCCGTATCTGAAATCGTAGCCGCCTTTCGTCAGACCTACGGCGAAGAAAGAGTGGACTATTGGATAAGAATGTCTGAAGAACGAGGTGAGGGAAGCATTTCCACCTTTGATCTGTAATTATTATTCTCAGGAATCCCTGCCATAATCCGCCGTAAGATCTCCCAAATAATCCATTTCTCAAAGGATCAGGATGGGTCAAATTCGGATTAGAAGTCAATTTTTATAGATTTTGGGCATATCAGAATCATCAACGCCCATATAACTTGTATCCTGCAGTTATAACCGGGCCAGCAGAAATTATCGATCTGATCTGCTAAAGAATGGCCCGTTTGGGGTCGAGGAAATTCTGGGTGCCGGCGACAGAATATCGGAAGAAAGGCTGGACCTCACAGGAAAATCTTTTGACCTAAAGGAGTTGATATTCTCTGAATAGGTTGAATTTTTAGTTGGTTGATAAGTTTCTAATGAGAGCAGTTAAATTGCATTTGGGTTAAGACATTAATGAACCTTGGTTGACAAAGCATCTCCAACTTTCGTTATTCACATAGATTGGTTTTTCTGCTGCTTGTATGGTTGTGCTGCTGAAGGGAAAAATAAATTGACAAATGGTCAAGGGTTGTGGTGAAATTGCTTATATAAGGTCTTTCCCTGCCATATAAAAAAGGGGAATAATGTCTTGAACCAGGAAATAAGGCTGAGCTGCTAGGGATAGAGCTCGGCCTTTTAAATTCCTTATTATATGGCTATTATGTTGGCCCGACCCTCTCACGCCAAAACATTTTGACTTAAAATATCCTATAATGAGACTTGCAAACGGCTTTAATTCTCTCCCCTCTATTTTAGGGGTTAAAAAGGGATTAGGAAGGCTTTAATGGTGGCAAAATCGGGTTTAAAACTGCCATTAGCCTCTGATTTGTTTTTAAGACTGAGATTATGTTATACATGATTACGCTGATCCGATTACTATTAAAGCCAGTGAGTAAGAGGACCATGAGCCTCAGGGGCAAGTTTTGGGTTATAGTACTGCTGGGAATTTGGTGGGGACTGGTCTGGAACCCAGGGACAGCGGTTTTGGCTCAGGCTCAGGAAGCCGCAGGCCTCCCTAGAGATTTACAGACCCTGATCTCTCAGGCTCTGAAGGCGAATCCCGAACTGAAGCGCCGGGGACAGCTTCGGACCGCCTCCCAGGAGCAGATTCAGGCCGCGGGGGCGTTGGACGATCCCCAGCTGTCCTTCAATCTGATGAATGTGCCGACCGATACCTGGGACCTGGCCCAAGAGCCCATGACCCAGAAGCAGATCCTGCTGTCCCAGAAAATTCCCTTTCCTGGCAAGCGCCGCCTGCGTTCCGAGATTGCCGCCGAGCAGGCCCAAGCCAATGATTTCTATTACCAGGATAAAGCCAATGAAATCCGGGCGCAGGTGGTGCAAGCCTATTGGGGGCTGTCCCTGGCCTATAGTGCTTTTGAGATCACTCAGAAAAACAAGCAACTCTGGGAACAGGTGGTCCAGGCCGCCGAAACCCGTTACAGCGTTGGGAAAGGCCAACAGGCCGATATTCTCCAGGCTCAGGTGGAATTGGGTAATTATCTGAATCAGCTATTGGTCTGGCGCCAAAAGCAGGAATCTTTTCAGACCCAGCTAAACGCCCTGCGTTCCGAGCCTCCTCCGGCCCCTATTGCCCGGCCCCAGGAATTGAGGCCCCGCCCCTTTAACTCGAGTTTGAAGACCCTGTTGTCCAGGGCTTCAGCTCAGCCTCAGCTTAAGGCTTTACAAGCTCAGGTGACCAAACAACAAAAGGCGGTGGCTCTGGCTCGCAAGGACTATTTTCCAGATGTTACTCTAGGTCTGGGTTATGGTTGGCGGGAGAATCTCGGACCGGAAAAACGGGCCGATTTCTTCACTTCCATGATTACCGTCAATCTGCCTATCTGGTATGGCTCCAAACTCCGGCCCCGGGAACGGGAGCAGCGAGCCCGGCAAGTGGCGGCCCAGGAGGCCTATCAGGCTACCTGGGACCAGCTGGCGGCGGCCATCAAAGAACGGTATGACAAATTACAGCGCCTGGACCAGCAGATTACCTTGTACGAACAAGGAATCGTGCCCCAGGCAGAGCAAGCCGCGGCGGCCGCGCTGGCGGATTATCAGGTAGGAGGGCTGGATTTTGCCAATCTCTACCAGAGCCGCATCGCGGCTTATAACGCCGAACTGAAGTTGCAGGAATATCTGAAAGAATTCGAGGAAAACTGGGCCGCCCTGGAATGGCTTGTAGGGCAAGAGTTGCCCCGGCAGCCTGGGGGGAAAAAATGAGACCATCGCCGCGTCGCTATCTCCTTTGGGGCCTGGGTTTGGGCTTGAGTCTGTCCCTGGCCGTGGCCGGGGGATTGTACCTGGCCGGGTACCGAGTGATGCGCCACGCCCTTCCGAGCCCCGCCCAACAACCCCTCGAGACCCAAAAAGGTCGCAAGATCAAATATTGGGTAGCGCCGATGGATCCCACTTATATCTCCGACAAACCCGGCAAGTCCCCCATGGGGATGGATCTGATTCCGGTATATGAAGATGAAGGAGCAGGCAAAGGCGTGGGCACCATCGCCGTTGATCCCAATATCTTGCAATCTATGGGAGTCCGCACCGCCCGGGCCGAAATCCGGCCTCTTACCCGAATCATCCGGGCCGTGGGAAAGGTCGAGTATGATGAACGCCGACTGTCTCAAGTGAATACCAAGGTTGATGGTTGGGTAGAGCGTTTATATATCAATGCCACTGGCGAACCCGTAAGGAAGGGCCAGACACTGCTCGCCATCTACAGCCCGGAGCTGGTCTCGGCCCAGCAGGAATATCTGCTGGCCTTGAATAACCTGAAAACCATAGGAGCCAGCCCGGTGCCGGAAGTGGCCGCCGGGGCCCGCCGGCTGGCAGACGCGTCCCGCCGCCGCCTGCAATATTGGGATATCCCCCCGGCCCAAATCATGGCCCTGGAAGAAACCGGGCGGGTTAACAAACAGCTTACTTTAACCTCTCCGGTGCAGGGCATTGTGACCCGGCGGATGGTCACTGCAGGTCAATTTGTGCGGGCCGGGATGCCCCTGTTAGAGGTAGCGGACCTGTCCACCGTCTGGGTGGAAGCAGATGTCTATGAATATGAGCTCCCCTGGGTGGAGGTCGGACAGAAGGCCCACATGATCCTGGAGGAAATCCTGGGGAAGACCTACCAGGGCCGGGTTGATTATCTCTATCCTTATCTGCAAGGCTCTACCCGCACTGCCAAGGTTCGCCTGGCCTTTTCTAACCCAAAGCTTCAGCTCAAACCGGAAATGTTCGCCCAGGTTCAGCTTGAGTCTACCCTGCATTGTCCGGTAGTGGCAGTGCCGACCGAGGCCATAATGGATACCGGGGAGAAGCAACATGTATTTCTGGCCCTGGGCCAGGGCCGGTTCGAGCCTCGCGAGGTGAAAGTTGGACTGGAAGGGAGTGATGGCTGGCGCCAAATCCTTTCCGGCCTCCAGGGGGGAGAGGTAGTGGTCACTTCCGCCCAGTTCCTGCTGGATTCCGAATCTCGCTTCCGGGAGGCAGTGGCCAAGCAGCTTGCCGCGCCGACCCCAGAAAAACAGGGTGCCCCTCCCCCGGCCAGGCCTCCGCACCATCATCATTAAGGGCAAGTAGGAGAAAATCTGTTCCTCATCGGCAAATTATTATTAGGAGCATGAAATAGATCAACTTTTCACCCTCACCCTGACCCTCTCCCACCAGGGAGAGGGAATTTAATGAAGATCAACATTAATTAATTTTTTGCTCTGAGTAATATAACTTATATATACCCCAACCGATCCCGTGGTAAGCCATGATTGCCCAGATTATCGCCGCTTGTATACGAAATCGCTTCCTGGTGTTAATCATCTGGGGCCTGGTTACTGCCTGGGGCCTGTATGCCACCTCCAACCTGCCGATTGATGCCATCCCCGACATCTCTGATGTTCAGGTAATTATCTTTACCGATTATCCCGGCCAGGCCCCGCAAGTGGTTGAGGATCAGGTAACCTATCCCCTGACCACGGCCATGCTGGCGGTCCCCTATGCCAAGGTTGTGCGTGGTTATTCCATGTTCTCTCTATCCCTGGTTTATATCATCTTCGAGGACGGCACCGACATCTATTGGGCGCGCTCTCGAGTGCTCGAGTATCTTAATTATATCCGCGGCAAATTGCCGCCTGGGGTCAGCCCGGGCCTGGGTCCGGATGCTACCGGGGTGGGATGGGTCTATGAGTATGTTTTGGAGGATACCACCGGGCAACATGATCTGGCCCAACTGCGCTCTATCCAGGACTGGTATCTGCGCTATCAGTTGCAGACGGTGCCCGGAGTGGCGGAGGTCGCCAGCATCGGCGGCTTTGTCAAGCAGTATCAGGTCGTGGTTGACCCCAACAAACTGGCGGCTTATGGCATTCCCCTCTCCCGCCTGAAGATGGCCATTACCCGCTCCAATCAGGATGTCGGGGGGCGGTTGCTCGAAATGGCAGAAACCGAATACATGGTGCGGGGCCTGGGCTATATCAAAGGTATTGCCGATGTGGAGGATATTGTGGTCGCCACGGATGGCCAGGGTACTCCAATTTTAATCAAAAATGTCGCGGAAGTGCGGCTGGGTCCGGAGCTCAGGCGGGGTCTGGCCGAGAGTAATGGCGAGGGCGAGGTGGTGGGGGGCATCGTGGTGATGCGCTTTGGGGAAAATGCCCAGGCAGTCATCAATCGGGTGAAACAGAAGCTGGAGGACCTCAAATCCGGCCTGCCTCCGGGCGTACGCGTGGTTATGGCCTACGACCGCTCCACCCTCATTCAACGCTGCCTCAACACTTTAAAAGAGGCACTCACCGAAGAGGTGTTGATTGTCGCCTTGATCTGCGGCCTCTTTCTGTTGCATT
>JAQVHY010000127.1 GCA_028695935.1 Desulfobacca sp. | reverse complement strand
CTCAAATTGATCACATTTCAGCCCAGCTAGGACCTTCATCGGTAGATTTCCAGGCTATTTTACTTTCATTGAACTACGTTAAGCTCAACTCGTTCTCTTTGACAAATTGAATCGCTCAATTTAGGTTAAAAAAATGATAAAACTAATAGGAACTGTACCGGTAGTTTTGCTATTTTTTATAGCAATTTTAGTGGGAAGCGCAGAAGTCCAGGCGGGACCAGTAGGCGGCGACTCCAAGCCAATATTTTTGGCTCAAAGTCGGGGTGCTGGTCCCTCCGCTCCAGCCCCGACCGGTGTAGAACCTGGCAAAAGTGAGCCAAAGGATGAGGAAAAAGCCACGGTCGAGGAAAAAACGCCCCAACCTCAACCGTCCGGCCGACGCCGCCCCCGACCAAACCCTAATCCTTTGCCACCGCCGCCTCCTCCTCCACCCAGCCCCAGCAAATAATGGTTATTAAAGCTGACCCCACGGGGAGAGTCGACGAACGGACGGAAACCTAACCATTTATCACCAAATTAAAAGAAGGAGCAATTAAAATGCGAAAAGTCATGGCCTTGGGAGTACTCTCCTTATTTATGGCTTTGTTTATGGCAACCGCGGCCGGAGCATACAGTTTAGAGCTCTTTTATGATCTTGATGCCAATTATGCCGAAGCTTACGTGGCCAACGATGAGGTTATGGCAGGCATAAAATCATCGGAATTTAAGCAAGGCACCGCCACCGCAGAACAAACCTATTCTGGTCCGGATAGCTATGGTAAGGCGGTAACCCAACAAACCACCACTCCCTATAGTAACTGGCATAAGATTATCACAACGCTAACCGATTCCGGTCCCATATCTTCCCCAAATTACTATGCGGATGGTATGGGCTATGGGGATACCTTTTTCCGGATCAAGGTCTTGAAAGAGGTAGGAGATATTGCCGACCAGGTGTATGTTACCCTGGGCTATAAGATTGATGGCTGTTACGATTTTGGCGATGCCGGAACTGATCCCAAAAATTACTTTTATGGCCGGGTAAGATATGCCGCGGAACTCTATGATTACCCCTCGGCAGGTTTGACTAAAGAGATACTGGGAACCTATGTCAGTCCCAAGGTAAAAGAATGGACCGGGTCTAATATCTCTGGAAATTATAATGATCAAGGAGAGTTAGTCAACTTGATCATTGATGTTAACACAGATTACTACTTTTACGGGATGTTGGAATCAACCATCCGGGGCTATGGCAACAATTATACTGTCCCAGGCGAGGGCAGTGTAGATTTTGATGCTTATGTCCGGATTGCCGACATTAAACCGGTACCCCTGCCAACCAGCCTACTACTCCTGGGCAGTGGCCTGGTCGGCCTGAGCGGACTGGCCTGGCGTCGCCGGGGCTAAGCGGAGAGAGACGAGAGGGTTGGGGAATTACTTTTTAGCAACTGCGAGAGCCCCGAAGGTAACCTTCTTGGATGCGAAAGAGGGCTGCTGCCTGATTTTTCTTAATTCGGCACAATTATTCCCAGATAGGAAGCCTGGACAAGGAGATGATGCATAAGCTGCGACGTTGGGCTTTCCAGAGATAAAGATTGCGGCCCCCCCCAATTGATTATGCCGTAATCACCGTCTGGAAATAATTAGGTTGCCAAAATAACAGGAGATCTGCTAAACGTTGACCAAGTGCCTTAATTAACCAGGGTTCTTAATCCGGGTAAGACGGATTAGGGCCTATCTATCCAGGACCGCTGGTAGAAGGGGGGACTATCACGGTGAGTATCCGGGGGGGAATAACGCCAGAAGTCTTACTTTGCTTTGCATTGCTATTAATCATTTACCTGGTTGGGAAACCACAACTAGCTGATGCCCAAGCACCGGAACTGACTGCAGAACAAGTTGAAATTTTGCAGGAAGAAGCCCAGGAACAGGAGAAACCGTCCCCTCCTGAAGAAGAACCGGAAGAGGTGCCGATTGAAATACCCGAGCTGTGGCCCATCGTGACCTCGCCCGTTCCGGCTACCACTTTGGAGGTCGGACCGATGACCGGGGTCCTGGCGCCCTATGGTTATCCGGCGGCGCTGGACACCTTAACCCGGGGGTGGCGGTTCCACCGCTTAGGGCCGGTGCGCGTCACCCCATTCTTTGAATATAATACCATCTATCGCAGCAATATTTATCAAACGTATGCGGCTAAAAAAGCAGATTGGGTCCATAACTTCAATCCGGGCCTAAAATTAGAGCTGCCATTAGCGCATCGTCACTTAATCTCTCTGGGTTATCTGGGCGATTACTTCATCTTTAGCCATAATGACCAGGACAGCCATTACGATCACAATCTCAATGCCGACGCCGCCATTAATCTGCGCGGCGGCCTCAGCCTGCGGTTCGGCAGTACCTATAGAAGCGCTACTGAAGAAAGAACATCTACCACTGGACGACAGCGGCGGTACGAGCGTCTCGGCCCCAATTTCGAGATTGCCTATAACCGGGCGGACTTGTGGCGCTTGCAGGGTAATTATCAACTGGATCTGCTTGATTTTGAAGATAATATCGATCAGCGGGATAATCGCCAGGACCATACTGGCGGCATTACTCTGGACTACAAATTCTGGCCCAAGACTGCGCTGCTGGCTCAATATATCATCCAACGGCGGGAATATCCGGACGCTCCCCGGGGCAACAGCTTAAGTCATACGCCCTTCTTGGGGGTAACCTGGGATCCCACCGCCAAACTTTCCGGGACCATAAAATTCGGTTATACTATGAAGGAATACGATACCGGCCTGCCGGAGCGAGATAACCATCCGTCCTCTTGGGCCATGAGTATTCAAACCTTATATCGTTACAGTCGCTATACCTGGTTGACCCTCATTTCGCAACGCTCCACCCAGGAAGATCTGGACTTCAGCAACAATGCTTATGACAACACCGCCTTCTATGTTACCTGGCACCACGACTGGCATTATTTCAAGACTGAAAGCTACCTCGCTTTTTATTATAATAACAATAGTTATCTTAACGCTACCTTGGAACCTTTTACGGGCTTAGCTAAACAACGGGAGGACAATATCATATCTTTGGGCGGGGGCCTGAGCCGGCCCTTCACGCCTTATTTGAAATTCCGATTGGATTATCACTATCTCACCAGAGATTCGAATTTTAACACCTATAGCTATAATGAGCATAGGTTCCTGGCCGGGATGGAGGCCTCATTTTAGCATGCTAAATTTGGGAGCAATTACGACAATGCCCTTCAAGGATGAGCAACTCCAGGATATTTTTGCTGCTATTAACGACGTCCGCTGGACTCTGAACCAACTGGCCCAACCGTTGACCGCCCTTACCGGCAGTGTCAGCCTGATGTTGCTGGAGCAGGATCATGAAAGCGGAGACCCAGAGGTGCTGCAGGCCATTAATAACATCGCAGATATCATCAGGAACATCTTGGTTGAGATCTGGAAGATGGTCGAAGCCTTGATAACTAGAATAAAACTCTGCGGTATTGATGACCAAAAGCAAGAAGCCGAATGTTACACGCTTAAATGGCTGCCGAAGCCTAGCGTTCGTATGACCAAGCTTAATTTAGTCAGAGACTTGGTTAAACTAATGCTCCTAGACCTCGAAAAAGGCGCCAGACATTACCAAGAGCTCCGAGAAATCTGCTGGTACTTAGAGCGGATTATACAAAAAGTCGATGAATTTCAGCAAAAAGCGCCTTCGGAAAGTTAACAAATCCAGGTTAATAATAATTGCCGCGGTAGAACCTACACTCCCGAATTTTAGGAGCCAGGATGCAAAAAAGTTTGGTAATTCTCCTCTCCCTCTTTATGACCATTTTAATCTGCTCTTCACTCTCGATAATCCCAGCCCTAGGCCAAGAAAACTATGTCTTGGGTCCGGAAGACGAGATCGAAATCAAGGTGTGGGACCATGAAGATCTGACCCGGAAACTGCGGGTCGGCCTGGACGGTCGCTTCTCCTATCCGTTCATCGGTCAAATTAATGCTCAAGGGCGAACCGTCATCGAACTTCAGAAAGAAATTGAACGGCGCCTGGCGGATGGCTATATTGTTGATCCGCATGTGTCCATTACCGTCACCGAGTTCAAGAGCCAGAAGTATTTTGTTATTGGCAATGTGCAAAAACCTGGCACTTATCCGTTGACCCGGTCGATCCGAGTGGCGGAGGCCATTGCTCAAGCCGGCGGGGTGGGCAGCGGTTGTGGTAGTGGCAAAGGCACCGGGGCTACCGCGGTCGTGGTCCGGCCCCGCGGCCCCGCCCGGTCGGATCAGCCACAGATGCCTGGAAAAAGTAAAGATGCCGAAAATATTAATATTTCCCTAGCCGCGGCTTATGCCGGGGATGCCAGTCAGAACATCGAAATTAAAAACGGTGATACTATCTTCGTGCCCACCGAGGTGGTTTACGTCACCGGCCAGGTCAAACGACCGGGCCGTTATTTCTATGAACCGAACATGACGGTGCTGATGGCGGTAACCACCGCCGAAGGCTTTACTGATAAGGCCGCCCCCAAGAAGACCTATATCATCCGGGAACAAGCAGCCGGAAAAGTACAGCTCAAAGTTGATTTGCACCATAACGTCAAACCCGGAGACACTATCGTGGTCCCGGAGTCGTGGTTCTAATATTAGACTGCCATTAAAGGGATACTTTTATAGTGGCTTGTTTTATCAAAAACTCTAGGGGGCTCCCCTTCCTCCGCTGAGTGGGTAAGGCTCACAGTAAGGAATATTGCAAACGATCGGAGAGTAATCCTTGGCAAGTAATAAAAACAGGAAGCCTTTTAGTGGTGGATGAACGCTATAACAATTTAACCAAGGTGGCCACAATGGCAATTCCGGCTACCAGCATACCCCCCAAACGCAGGGTGAGGTCATGCCGCAGGCGTAGCTCCATCTCCCGCATGTCGCGCCGCAATCCGGTTTCTAGCTCTTTCATATCGCGGCGCAACCCGGTTTCCAGCTCTTTGATCCGGGCTTCCAACCGGGCTTCCAACTCTTTGAGGTCTTGCTTGGTAGCCAGCCGTTCTTCAACCACTGCAGCCATCGCCCCGGCCAGGGCCTCGGCCTGATCCTCGGTGAAATTAGCCGCCTTCAGCTTCTTGGCGAACTCCAGCGTGTCAAAGGCTAGATTGGGCAAGAACTGTTCCTTACTTCATAAATTCCCGACCCCGATGGCTTAGGTGAGGAAAAATTTATAATAACTTGACCAGGGTGGCCACAATGGCAATTCCGGCCACCAGCATACCCCCCAAACGCAGGGTAAGATCATGCCGCAGACGTAGCTCCATCTCCCGCATATCGCGCCGCAACCCGGTTTCCAACTCTTTGATGCGAGCTTCCAACCGGGCTTCCAACTCTTTGAGGTCCTGCTTGGTGGCCAGCCGTTCTTCTACCAGGCCAGCCATGGCCCCGGCCAGGGCCTCGGCCTGATCCTCGGTGAAATTAGCCGCCTTGAGCTTCTTAGCAAACTCCAGCGTGTCAAAGGCCAGTGAACGCATGCCGTATCCTCTTAAAAATTGGCCTAAATCAGTTTCTATAATAACAGATTTGTAAATTATGTCAAATCAGAGCATCAGATTTAAACCTCGGTTGATGGCATCAGCGTCGATCTCCCTAACTATCCTAATCCATTAAAAACTAATAGAGGTCCAACCAATATGGAAGAAACTCCAACCTATGACTACCCCTCGCCTCCGGCCCGCAGCCTGCAGGAATATCTGGGCATCTTGCTCAAACGCCGCTGGGCCGCGCTTTCCGTCTTTATTACCTTGGTGGTCACGGTCATCCTCTATTCATTTACCGCTACCCCAATTTATCAAGCCACTACCCAACTGCTGATCGAACCAGAGCGACCGCGCATCTTGGAGGGCCAGGAAGTTATACCGGTAAATTCGGGCAGCGCTGAGTTTTACCAGACCCAATACAAGCTCCTGGAAAGCCGGGCCCTGGCCAGTAAGGTGGTGGATAAGTTGCATCTGGAGAACCATCCTGTCTACCGGGAGATTTTTGCGTCGCTGCCAAAGGACGCGGAACCGGCCCAACGCCAGCAGGCCCAAGAACGGCTCATCAGCGCCATTCTGGCCTCATTGGAAGTGACCCCGGTACGTAACAGCAGCCTGGTGGAAGTAAGCTTCAATGATCCCGATCCCCAACTGGCCTCCCGGCTGGTCAATACCCTGGCCCAGGCCTACATCGAGCAGAGTCTGGAGTTGCGTTTCGCCGCGGCTCAGGAAACCGCTACCTGGCTGCAAAAAAAGATTGCCGAGGGCCGTCAGAAGCTGGAAGATTCCGAAAGCAAACTCAACCAATACAAACGTACCCATAATATCGTCACCTGGGAAGACAAAGAGAGCATCACCGCTCAGAAGCTGGGGCAATTAAACCAGGCCCTGGTCGAAGCCCAGACCAAACGCTTGGAGGTCGAAACCCGCTACAACCAGGTGAGCCAGGGGCAGCCCATCTCGGAAGTCCTGGATAATCCGGTGATTCAAGCCCTAAAAGGCCAGGAAGCCGCGCTTATCGCCCAACAATCGGAGATGGCTCTTAAATTTGGCCCCAAACATCCCAAAATGATCCAACTGGCCAACGAACTGGCCGCCATCCGGGGTAAGATGGGGGCGGAGATGGGCACCGTGGTACAGACCATCAAAAACCAGTACCAGATGGCCGTAGCCCAAGAGGACAACCTCAAGGCCGCCCTGGAAGCCCAGAAGGATCAGACCCAGGAACTGGGCGACAAAGCCGTCCAGTACCGGGTGCTGTTGCGGGATGTCGAGACCAACCGCGCCTTGTACGATAACCTGGTCAAAACCCTGAAGGAAACCACTGCCACTCAAAATATCCCCGCCACCAACATTAAGATCGTCTACCCGGCCGCGGTCCCGTCCACGCCGGTCAAGCCCCGGAAAACGCGCAACACCATGTTGGCGGCCCTTATGGGACTGGTCCTGGGCGCCGGCCTGGCCCTGACCCTGGAGCGGCTCGACAACACCTTCAAGACCCCGCAGGAGGTCGAGGCCTGGCTGGAAATCCCCAATCTGGCCCTGATTCCCCATCTAGAGGGCGCGGAAAAAGGCAATGGCCACCAGGCCCCGCAACTGGTTATCCATCATCAGCCCCGGCATCTGGTCTCCGAGGCCTATCGCGGCCTGCGCACCAATATCCTGTTCTCGACTCCCGGCCAGTCCCCCCGCGTCCTCTTGGTCACCAGCGCCATGCCCCTGGAAGGCAAAAGCGTCACCGCGGTCAATCTGGCCAGCGCCATGGCCCAGGCCGAGCCTGACGTGCTCCTGGTCGATTCCGATCTACGCCGGCCCACCATACATCACTACCTGGAGATCGACAAAGAACCAGGGCTGTCCAACTTCCTGGTCGGCGACATCGACACCCTTCCGGTGGTCGAAACCCAGGTGCCCCATCTATTCGTGGTGCCTTCTGGCCCCACCCCGCCCAACCCCTCGGAACTTCTGGGTTCGGAGCGCATGCGGGAATTCTTGCGCCGCGCCCGGGAGCGGTTTGGCCAGATTATCCTCGATTCGCCGCCCCTGACCTCGGTCACCGACGCCGCCATCCTGGCTAGCCTGGCCGAAGGCACCCTGTTCGTAGTCAAGGCCGAGGCCGTGAATCGCAAAACCGCCCAGTCCGCCCGTGAGCAACTGCAAGGGGTCCAGGCCCATGTCCTCGGCGCCATCTTAAACGACGTCCCCATCCAGCGCGATGGCTACTACTACCAGTACTACTACCACCGCTACTATACCTATTACACCAGCGAGGACGGCACGCGCACCCGCCGCCACGCCCAACGTGCCGCCCTGGGCATGCCCCAGCGTTGGCTAAACCGTCTGAAAAAACAACTAGGCCTGCACCCATAAAAAATGGTAAGATATGTTTAGAATTCAGAACTAAAAATTCCAAACGGGTAGAGTTGTTAATATGTTTTTTAAAGTAATTATCAGGCCGGATCCGGAGGACGGGGGGGTTTATGGTAAGTTGCCCGGCTTTGCCTGGGTGCCATTCCCAAGGGGACAGCGAAGCTGAAGCCCTGGAGAATATCAAAGATGCCATCTGGGGCTGTCTGGAAGTCTTGAACCAACGTGCTCAGATTGTAGATCCAGCGGAAAAGATTGTCGAGGTCAACCTAGTTTGAGCCAACTGGGTTCCTATTCCGGCGAACAAGTCGTCAAGGCCTTCTTATAAGCCGGCTGGCAGGTCGCGCGCCAACGCAGCAGCCACATAATTCTGACCAGAGCAGGCTACGAGGCCACCTTATCGATTCCGGTTCATAAAGGCAAAAATGTCAAACGGGGAACTTTAAGGAATCTTATCCGAGATGCCAAAATGACGGTAGAGGAATTTCTGCAGTATGTTCAGCCTTATTATGTTAAATTCGCCGCTCCTGACCTTGCTGACCGAGGCCGCCTAGCCCCTCATGCCCGCAGCGGGAAACCAAGATCAATTGATAAAGGTAAATTCTTTATGCAACCAAAAGTAATCACTGAATCACGCTGGAAAATCGCCCAAAACGTTGAGAAAAATTATTGGGCCAGAGTCAAATGCGACCCCCAAGAGTATCTCCGGATAATTCATGAAAAATATGTGTTCCTCAATAAGATCAACTCAAATTGCCCCGAGGTCCTAAACCCACCGAATGGTCGCCCTGGGCAGGCCTTGGAAATCGGTATCGGCTCTTTGGGTATTGGGGTTCTTTCTTTGTTGGATAGCCCCTCATGGGAGCTTACCGGCATAGATCCGCAGCCTCAAATCCAGCCCGACGGGATTCCTTCACATCTCCAAGCCTTACATCAGGAGTTGATGAAGAAACCTCTGGAGTATATTCAACGCCCTGCCGAGAACCTGGGTTTGGAATCATCCAGTTATGATCTGGCCGCTTGTTATAATGTTTTAGATCACACTCATAACCCTTATGCCATTCTCCAGGAAATATATCGGGTTCTCCGCCCCGGCGGGTATTTTCTCTTGGGTCTTGATGCTCTATGCCTGCTTAACTGGATGCGCTTTAAAGCCTTTATTGATGATCCTCCCCACCCCTATAAATTTACCCCCTGGCATGTGGAACGCCTGTTACCGAATCAAGGCTTTAAAGTTCTTATATGAGAATGCGTTAGTTTCTCCGAGTTGTTTTTGAGGATTTCCAAGTTAAACAATTTATATGCGTCAGAAGTGAAAAAGAGTCTTATATACGTGGTCTCTGCATGGGTGGCATGAAGAGCC
>JAQVHY010000014.1 GCA_028695935.1 Desulfobacca sp. | reverse complement strand
CCTTTAAAAGTGCCCGACCGCCGATAAAGTGGTTTGCCGCCGATAACTTTGACCTGGTGACCATACCTAAACCAACGCCGGGCCGCTGGCATCTGGTGGGCCACAAGAGCCGCGGCCATCGGGTCATTCTAGTCACTGATGTGCAATTACAATGTCCGTTTTTACCGTATGCCGCGGGGCAGGATGAGGAAATCATCATTGCTGCGGGTCTGGCGCAGCGTCAGACTCTGATGCATACCAAACCATTATTAGAGACCACCACTTTCAGCGCTACCTTAGAAAGCTCGGACCACAAGCAGAAGTTTGTTTGTCCCTTGCAGGCCACCGGCCTCGGTTTGCCCGGTTCCTGGCCTCAGGGCTTGCGCGTGGGGCGGCTGCCGCCCCTGGAAGGCGCCGCACTTTGGCATCTGAGTATCCAGGCTTTAGGAAAGACCTGGCAACGGCAGCAAAATTTTAGTTTGCCAATAATTTCGCCCTGGTTTGTCCCGCAGGTACAGCCCGAAAAGCCGGAGGGTCAGGTTACCATTAAGTTCACGGCGGCAACGGGTCGTCAGGCCCAAGGGCTGGAAGGTTGGCTAAGCGTAAAAAATCCCTCCGGACAGATTCAGACCAGCCGATTAAACTTAGAGGAGCTTAAAGACTTTCAGTTTAATTTTCAGCCTCCGGTCTCCGGGACTTATGAGGTTACCTTACAGCTTTCCGGTACCACCGACCAAGGCCGTCCTTTACTGCTCCGCTCCCCCGTGGTGGCCGTAGAGGTTCCGGCGGGGCTGGCCAGGCAATCAAAACCTGCCGACCGGATTAGCCCCCCGGGGCGCTCTGGTCTGATCATCGGGCTGGCCGTCGGCCTTATTACCTTATTAGTTCTGGCTGGGCTCACGGTATTATTATTCCGGTTCTGGCAGCGGCGAAGTCGCTTATCACCAGCCTCGCCCATCTCCGGTAGTGACGAAGTCAGTTTGCCTTTAGAAAAAGAAAACCTGCTCCTCAAAGCCCAGGTGATGAGCCTCAAGGAAGCGTTGGCCCAGATTGAGGCTGCCAACCAGGCATTGAAAGAGGAGATGAAGTTGACCAAAGTCCAGAACGCCACGGAACAACAGGAACTGCGCCAAGAGCTGGAGCATTATCAACAGCAGGCCCGCATGGTAGGGCAGTTAGAAACGCGCTTGCACCAAGCCGAAAACGACGCCAAAAATATGCAGGAAGAGTACATGGCCCTATTTAGCCGCACTCAACAGGATAAGGATCTATATAAGAAAGAATGATGCTCGGGAAAAATTTTTAGGGCATGGGCATCTGGTTTTTAGAAAAGCATTTGTAAGAAGTGATCGTGGTATTCTTTAAGTTCTTGGTGACATTCGCCGCAATAAAAATGGACTCCCCCTAAAATTTCCGACTCGTCACTGGTAGCGGTAAAACTGCCATCCTCATTCTGCACATAAAAAGTGGTAATGGTGACCTCTTCCGCTACTTCATAGAAGTCATTATCGTTGCCGCAATAGGGGCAAACAATTCGCATCCGGCTCAATCCATCTCCGTAACTTGCTTGAGATCTTGACGGAACAAGGGGTTGGAAGGCTCCAGCTTACGGGCCTGCTCTAACTCAATCAGGGCCCGTTTATATTGGGCCGCGGACTTGCGTTTCTGCCCTTGGGCATTATGGAGTTTGCTTTGTTGGGCATAGATACAGGCCAGATAGAAATGGGTCAAACCATCACGGGGATTCAACTCGCTGGACGCCTGCAGCGCTTGCCGGGCATTGTTGTACTGCTGCTGTTGATAGTTGACAATCCCTAAATTTCGCAGGACCTGGGGATGATGGTCTTTGGATTTATCCTGTAAACTTCTGAGCAGCAGAACTTGTAATTTCTCCAGAGTTTCCTTATCTTGGATGGGTGGATTCTGATAACGCAAGAGGCGGTCGGTCAAGGCAATAACCTCTTCAGTCGATAATACCTGGCGATTAAGGGCTTCGTCGAGTAGGACGCGGTCATCACCTCTAAGCCCTGGTTCTACCTGGTACGGCTGATATTTGACCTTAGGCAGAGGGTAATCTTCGATTACCTCAGGACCGCCACAACCAGCCCCGACCAGGATAATAATCACCAGGCCGGCCCACAGTCTGGACATATCCGTGCCCCCCCAAACAAGTATTCTTGAGTCCTTACCCTAATGTTTTATTATCCTCATCCGGGCGTTGGTCGTCAATGGCTTTTTTTATGTCGGCCAAGACCCGGACTCGGTCAGAGGCAGAGAACACTTGGGAATTATTTATGGTATTGATAACCCTTACGAACCACACGACGCTTGACTTCACAGGGGCCTATACGTGCCAATATATGGTGTTCAAGCTGATTAGCCTGAATCTCGTCGCCACAGGTGAAGATATCTAGAACCAGATAGCCGTATTCCGGCCAGGTATGGAGGGAAATATGGGACTGAGCCAGGAGCGTAAAGCCAGTAACCCCTTGGGGTTTAAACTGATAGTATCGGGAGCCGAGGTTGGTTAATCCGACATTCTTGACGGCATTCTTAACGGCTCGCTGGAGGAATCGGTGGGAATTAATCTTTTCCGTATCGCAGCCATAAAGCTCCAGCATTAAATGGTATCCGTCTGGCCGCGGATTTTGGACCAAGAGCTCCCTTTTCATGGCCAAGCCCTCCTTCTTAAAAAATTTTTGAGGAACCTCAAGGGTTCCCCTTTTGCCACCCCCTCGCTGGTCTAATTAGACTACGGTTAGGCAAACATTTAAAAAATTCGAGCATTATCCCATCTCTGGAACCAAATAGAGGATTTTTTACCGCAAATCAGTCTCCAAGTCAACTAAAAACCTCCCTGGAGTTGGGTTATGATAAGGTTTGGGCCGGAGGTCCGGGTGATCATGTTAAGCTCAGGAACCGCGGGCGGCATTATTCTGCTTTATTTACAAAGTTTACCGATTTTGCCAAACTACTTGTCCGGCGGCCTTTTCGGATGTATATTATTTTATTGAGATCTGAAGCAGATTACCTTTACACGCTATTATCAGACCAGATGCCTTAATACCACAAGTCGCGGCCTGAAGGGGTAACCGCAGTCCGGGGGAAGGGTTATTTCAAAAAAATAGTTAGAGTAGCTTAAAGCTGAGTTTTGATAAATACTAATATCTGGCTAACCTAACGGAGCTATAGATCTGGAAGAGGAAAATGCGAGAAATCAACGTTCAAGAAGTTACCGCGGCGGTCAAACAGGCGGCGATGACGGCGAATTTTGAGTTGGGGGCAGATATGCTCCGGGCCTTGGAAAAAGGCGCCCGGGAGGAAGAATCACCTGCCGGGCAAGAGGTGTTCCGGCAACTATTGGAAAACGCCCGCATTGCTCGGGAAAAACGGATCCCTATCTGCCAGGACTGCGGTTTGACCGTGGTCTTTGCCGAACTCGGACAAGAGGTCCACCTAGTGGGGGGCGATTTTAATGAAGCCATCCAGGAAGGAGTGCGGCAGGGCTATCAGGCCGGTTATCTGCGCAAATCCCTGTGCCATCCCCTGACTCGGAAGAACACTGGCGACAACACCCCGGCAGTGATCTATACTACCATCGTGCCTGGCGACCAGCTAAAGCTCATGGTAGTCCCTAAAGGCGGCGGCAGTGAAAACATGAGTCGGGTCTTTATGCTGCGCCCGGCCGCGGGCCTGGCCGGGATCAAAGAGAAGGTGGTGGAAACGGTGCGCGACGCCGGAGCCAATCCCTGCCCGCCGACCATCATTGGAGTGGGCATCGGCGGCACCTTTGAGCAGGCGGCGTTGTTAGCCAAAAAGGCCTTGTTGCGGGAGGTGGGCAGTCAGCACCCCGACCCGGAGTTGGCGGCTCTGGAGCAAGAACTGCTAACTATGATCAACAATCTGGGGATCGGCCCCCAGGGGTTGGGGGGTCGTTTTACCTCCCTGGCCGTCCATATCAACCTGATGCCTTGTCATATTGCCAGCCTGCCGGTTGCGGTTAACGTCCAGTGCCATGCCAGTCGCCACCAAGAAGTGGTATTATGAGGAGCCGTTAATGTCCAAAACAGTTAAACTTACTACCCCGTTAAATGACCAGCAGATAACCGGTTTACGGATTGGCGATAAGGTATTGCTTAGCGGCGTTATCTATACGGCCCGGGACGCGGCTCATAAGCGTTTGATCGACCTCTTGAACGCCGGCCAGGAGTTACCTATAGAAATTCAGGGCCAGGTGATGTATTACGTCGGTCCCAGTCCGGCCCGGCCCGGTCAGGCCATCGGCGCCGCCGGCCCGACGACCAGCTATCGGATGGACCCTTATACTCCCCAACTCCTGGCCCGAGGGCTTAAGGCCATGATCGGCAAAGGCAAACGTAGCCCCGAAGTAATTGACGCCATGATCAAATACCGGGCGGTTTATCTGGGCGCCACCGGCGGGGCCGGGGCCTTGATTTCCCAGGCCATCAAAGAGGCGCAGGTGCTGGCCTATGAGGATTTAGGGCCGGAGGCCATTCATCGGCTGGTAGTAGAGGATTTTCCCACCATCGTGATCAATGACTGCCAGGGCCATGATCTTTATGAAGAAGGGGTCAAGAAATACGCGCGTTAATTTTAGGCAATAACCACCGGCGGAAACTTGTGAGTGCCTCACTAAAGGAATCAGCCCATGGAAACGACTGATCTGGAAATAGTACGCCAGCGCGTCCGGGAAAAGCAAAAAACCTTCCAGGAATATAATTTTGGGCGGTTGCAGGATGATGCGATAAAGACCTTTTTCGACCTGTCCCAAGAATATGAGACCCTGGAAAACCTCTATCGCGTCTGTATCACGGTCATCAAAGAGTTTTTTGGCCGGGATAGCCGCCTCTGTTTGTTGACCAGCAACGAAGGTCTGATGGAGTTTGTCTGCGATAGCTTAACCGGCCTCCAACCCGAGAAGACCCTTCCCCCCCCGTATATCTACCTTTCTAGCATGACTTATGAAGTAAGTTCCTCCTGGGTTATTCCGATCCGGGGCAATCGCTTGTTGGTCGATCGACTGCCGTTTTTTGCCAAGGATCAAGTAATCGGCATGTTGGAAATTTTCCCGGTGGACGGACTGTCCGAGGCCGACAAGTTTTTCTTTGAAAAATATACCAACCGCCTGGGCTACTGTTTAAATAACAAAATCGTTCTTTGGCAAAACATTCAGCATATCCGGTTTATCAATAGCCTGGTAGCCGACATCGAACATAATGTTATCACCCCCAATATTACCCTGATGCTCTACCTGCGCCATCTAAAGAAAAAGATAAATTCGTTGCATAACTTGGCCACCGGTCTGACTACTGCCACCCCTGAAGCTGCGCCTGCCCTACAGGAGATCACCAGCGGCATCGAGGAGGATTTTCACAACCTGGAAAAACATTATCAGGGCATCAGCCTCTATCTGGAGTCCTTATTTCGCCCCAGCCATTTTGAAAAAGGTCATTTTGTGCTCCGGCGCCGGACCTGTAACGTCCGTAGCGAGATCATCGCCCCGCAGTTGGAACTGTTTTTGCCTAAGCTCCGGGAACGCCAGATCGAAATCGACGAAAGCCTGGGTGGCGTGCCGGAAGAGGACCTGTCTCTATCAGTAGATAAAGGACTAATGGCCCAGGTCTATGCCAATCTCTTTTCGAATGCGGTGAAATATACCCGTACCAGCCCTTCCGGCCGGAAATACATCTCTTTCGGTCGGCAACTGGTCAATGATTTTTTCGGTCCCGGCCAGGATGGCATCAGGTTTAATGTCTTTTCCTCCGGACCGCATGTGCCGCCCCAAGACCTCGATCACATTTTCGATGAGGGCTATCGGGGCAGCAATATAGAGGGAGAAGTGGGGACCGGACGCGGCCTCTATTTTATGCGCAACGTCATCGAGACCCACGGCGGCCAGGTCGGCTATAACCCGACCACGGAGGGCAATGATTTTTATTTTGTCTTACCGGTCCTAAATGTCGAAAGAGCTCCTAAAATAACCTGAAACCGTCTCCCCGGCTGATTACCTCGTTCCCAAGTACAAGGGAACGAGAGGTTACCCTCGTGCCCAAGTTGTACTTGGGCACGTATAAACCAAGATCTCGCTTCGTTAGAATTTCTTCTCCCTGCTTGATTCATAGAAAATGTTGGCGGGCTGGTCACCATTAAGCAACCGGCGGTAAGCCTCCACCATAAACCCGGCAATGATCTGGTTGGTCATGATGACCGCGGGATCGGGCCGGTATTGGCAAGAGGCCCGGGGGTGCAGGTTTGGCTTAGTCCGCCGCCGACCGACAATCCCCGCCAGTCCCAGTAATTCGGCCGGGGTAGGCCCCGGTTGGGCCGGATCATAGACCACCACCTGCCCGGCCGCGACATCGCTGCCGCCGCTGATCAGGATTTTCTGCTGGGCTTGACATTTTTCGCTTAAAATAATTCGGGTTTCGAAATTATCGACGCCATCAAAAATTATGTGGTAGGGTGAGAAATCGGTATCGCGGTCGCAGGCTACAGGCCAGGCCCGGCTGCGCAGGGCGAACAGTTGGTTCAGCCGGGCTGACAAGGCCTCGGCTTTGTTGTGCCCTAGGGCGTCCACCAGAAATACCTGCCGGTTGAGGTTGGTCAGCTCCACGACATCAAAATCCACGAAGGTAATATCTGTCGCGCCGGCAAAGGCCAGCCCCAGTCCGATAAAATTGCCCAAGGCCCCGGCTCCCACGACACAGATGCGCGGATGGTTTAGCAGCGGTGGCAGGAACGGCCGCTGATAGGCGATCACCTCGGTCGATACCGGCTGCCCCATGAGGAGATTTTTAGTTTCTTCCAGGACGATCCCGGCCACGATGATGTCCAGGACGCCGTCATCCAAGGGCTGGCCGGGTAGGTTGTGCGGGGACACCAACTGCTCCAGTTCCTGCCATTCGCGACCTCGCAAATAGGTAAAGATTTTGAAGCCTTGCTGATCAGCTAGTACGTGAACGAACCCGCGTAGCACCGGCAGGTGGGCGCGGCTGCCTTGCGCCAGCAATAATTTATTGGCCAGGCCATACTGGCTGAGATCCACCAGCACCTGGCAGCCGGTAAAGACGTCCTCCAGTACCGGGTGGGTGAAAAATCCTTCCACATGCACCAGGTGAAGGTCGGGATTAACCTGGTGGGCGGTGTCGATCAGGGCCGGATCCAGACGGGGGGCGATGACCACCAACTGGTTCAGGCCCAAAGCCGCGGCCGACACGATGTACAATGAGGCCAGGCGGTCCGCATCGCCGACGATGCCGATCCGGGCGTGGGCTAAACTCTGCTGATTCCAACCGGGGATGCGTAGTTGTCGATCAAGTCTTGCGGTGGCCAAGATGATTACAAAATTTCAAGCTTTTCGAGCTTATAGGTAATCGGATTGATCTTGTCTTTAACTTCGGCGGCCAACGCCGCGAGTTCCGCGGCCGCCAGGGACTGGCCGGTGTCCACCAGGACGATGTCAGCGGGGTTATGGCTGATAGTGGTCTGGCCTGAGAGGATGGCCCGCTGCTTATAATAGATTTCCTGCTGGTGCCAGCCCTGGTCGCCGATAACGATGCCGTAGCAGAAGCCGCCATAGATGGTTTCCAGGATCCGGGCCTGGCTGACCGGCACATCGGTAATCAGACAGGCGCTGCCGGTTTTTAGGTCCTGGTCGGTGAATTGCCCGGCCACCAACAGGTTTAAGTCTTTGATGACGATTTCCTTCTTGGCGATGGGTTTTTTATAGAGGGCGGTGACATAATCGAGCACGGTGAGGTGATTCTGCTCATCGGTGGCCGAGAAGACATGAAAATCCAGGTCGCCATGCGAATGAATCCAACCATTGATGAAGCAGTCGGGGGCTAACGACTCCTGGTAGCTGGCAATCTTCTCCGGGTCAATACTGGTATATTCCAGGACATTTTGCTCATTTTTCGGCAAGCCGATATCCCTGATGAGGTCCGGATCATCTCGCCGGGCCAGGGTATAGCCATACCATTCATAGCTCAGCTCATAGATGGACCGCACCAATTCATTGATTTTAAAGGCCTTGGCCCGGGCGTAGGCGGTCATCCGAATCGCTTGGGGCAAGGAATCCAGGACCACTTCGATCGCGGCCGGACGCTTCAGTTGTGACAGGCTCTTAAATCTCAATTCAGTCGCATCCGCACATATCGTTCATCGACCGCCAGCGGGCCGGTATGGCTGCCGGGCAGCCGGAACATGTCCTCAAATAGCACCCGATGGATAATACTGATCAGGCCGCGGGCCCCGGTGCGCTCTTGTTTGGCCCGTTGGGCGATGGCCTTGAGCGCCTCATCGGCAAAGGTCAGGTCGATATCCCAGGCCTTCAGGTCGTTGATATAGGCCCTGAGCGGGCTGTCCTCACTTCTGACCAGGATGTCCTGTAGTTCTTGCGTGGTTAATAATTCATAGACCACCCGGACCGGAAACCGGCCCATCAGTTGCCGTTCCATGCCAAAGACCACCAGGTCCTCGGTCAGGAGGTGGTCTTGCCAGGTCCCGGAAAACCCGTGGCGCTCCATGCGTTTTTCGACAATACTGTCAAGCTTATCGAACACCCCGCCAGCGATAAAGAGCACGTGCTTGGTGGACAAAGCAATCCTTTCCTTGCCCATTTCAATGGTATTTTCGACTCCTTCGACCAGCTTTAACAGCCCTTTCTGCACCCCCCGGCCTGACACATCCCGGTAAGCGACGTTCTCGGTGGCGATCTTGTCGATTTCATCGAGATAGACGATGCCCATCTGCGCTAAATGGGAGTTGCCGCCCGCCGAGACCAATAGATCTACCAGAATATCACTGGTATTCTGGCCCACGTAGCCGGTTTCGCTGAATTTGGTCAGGTCTTCGACCACAAAAGGCACCCCGACCAAGCCCGAGGCCGTTTCACAGGTGTAAGTTTTACCGCAGCCGGTAGGCCCGATCATTAACAGGTTGGCTTTGGGAGTGCGGGTATGGCGCAGGGCCGCGCTGACATCGCCGCCCTCGTCCACCAAGGTCTGTTTCAGGGCATTACCTAAGCGTTTATAGTGGAAGGCGATGGCGGTGGCGATAATCTTTTTGCCATTTTCCTGGCCGATCACAAATCGGTCTAAATAGGCCTTGAGATCAGCCGGGGTCTGGTCAAATTCAACGATCCGCGCTATGGCCTCCGCCGCTTGGGCTTCCCGTTGTTGTTCAATTTTTTCTTGGATGCGGCGCCGACTTTCCTCGGATAATCTATCAAACATGGTTCACCATAGTTATTTTTAACCTTTTGGTTAGGTTATCGTTTTAAATACCTCCTGCCTTTCCTATCGTGCCCGAGGGGTTCTGCGGCCGGGCGAGCTGGCGCTGCCAGAGGGCGGCAAAATGGTAAGTGGCCAGCACCTCGGGGCTGATATCCGGGTTTAATTCAAACAGTGATTGACACAGCAAGATCTCCGCCGGAGACTGGACAAAATGCAAATAAGGATTATTGATCCTGCTGATAATCGCCATGGCTACCTGGTATTCGCCGGGAGTGGCCAGGGCAAACAGCGGTGGTTGCCAAGGGGCCTTAGCGGGAACCGGATCGCGCCCCCAGATTTCTTCCGTCAGTTGAGTCGGCGGCTTATCAAGCTGGTCAATAAAACTGGCGCCCAGAGCATACGTCTGAACCAGAAAGCAGATCCTGGTGAAGAGGGTGATCCGAAATGGCGTTTTGCTTTTCCGTCGCGCCCTTTGCCCTCTTAATTGCTGGATCAGAGCCATATCAGTGATACTGGTTTTTGACCTCGACCTGCCCGGAGATAATTTTGGGATGATCGGTGGAAATACGGTATTCGTCAAAATCAACGGTGCGAACATGCTGGGTGATGCGATCCAGACTATGATAGCCGTTGCGGCGTCGGCTGTTGTAACCGTAAAACAGGGCGTTGATACCTTCCTCCAAGGCCAGAATAACGTTTTTGGCATTGAACTGCTTGGTGGCCTCATAATCTCCGGTGCAGATTTTTTGCCGGGCGGCATAGCCAAACAAAAAAGGATGTTTGTATTGGTCTAACACCATAGGTTGTAAACCGCTCAGGGTAGAAACTGCCACCCGACAATCAGGGAACAGATAAATCCGACCATAATAATCTTTCAGGGCGTATTCTCCGGTGTGTTTATAGATAATGTACTCATTGCCAATGCCGGTTCTAAAAAACCCGAAGCCTTCGACTTCCAACCGGCCTTGCCGGGCCAGGGCCAGCAAGAGGGGCAGATAATGGCCCCGCTGGGCCAGTTGTTGCCGTTCGGCCAGTAAGTCTTGGAGACGATTTTTCTCCTGCTTAATTATTTTCCATGCTAACGCCTGACGGAACCAATGTTTAAGCCGGGGCGCGCTCATCCGCCCTTCAGGAGGCGTGGGTCGGGTAGTTAGCGCGGCGTCCAGCCTGGCTAGGAGGGCTTGCCGCGACTCAAGCTCTAAAAGCTGGTCGGCCTGTTTTAGGTCAGACTCAGAGATTTGGATGTTTTCCGCGACCAGGTGCAATATTTCCGGCTCGGTAAACCCGGATCTCGCCAAGCCGCTTTTACGCCGCAAAAAATGGGGCAAAACCTCGAACACGATGGTGCTGATCTGGCTGTCAGTCAGGGTGCCATTACCCTCCGGATCACAGCCATATCGCTGTAAACAGGTCTTCCGGAGATGCTCATAAGGGGCCGGGTGGATTTTCTCGTAGTTTTCAATGAGGGAAGCCAAACTCAAGGTTTTGACAAAAGCTTGCCCGGCGATGGTGATCACGGTATTATCTGTTTGCGGCCGGAGCTTGCCCGGCAGGTCTTGGATCTCGCCGGCAATATCCGGATCTAACAACAGGGGGAGATAAATGAAACCTCCTGCGCTAACTATCTCCTGAGCAGATTCTAACAACTGTTGCATTATGCACGGCTCCGTGCCCCGCCGACCATCTGACTAGCTTAATCTTGGTTTAAGTTTAATCTCATCATGTAAAAGCTATTGTTACCTTCCTGGTCAAGGGAAAGCACTTTCATGATTCTAAAGCCCATGCGCTCATATAGTTTTACCGCCCCGATTTTAACCAGTTCAACATCTAACTCTACAGTTTTAACTTTTCTCTGTTTAAAGTTAGCAATAGAGGTTTCCATTAACGCGGTGGCGATACCTTTTCCACGGTGCTCCGGATGTACGGCAATTCTCAGGACTACTGCTCTATTCCCCAGTTCACAGATACAGCCGATCAGGTAGCCGATTATTTCGGTATTCTCATATACATAAAATATACAGTCTAGAGCCTGTTTGAAATTATGATATTCCCAATAGTCCAAGAAGGACAGCCGGTCAATTTCGATGATTCTATCCAGATCGCTTTCCGTGGCCTTGCGGATGTGACCACCGGCATTGGGTACCGGCCGACCGCCTTCTTGAGGTTTAATGGCCCGAACCGGAACGTAGAGGTATTGTTCTCCTTCTTCAGTGGTTTCTGATTCGGCATAAGCGCGAGCCTGGTTATCTACTTCTTTACCTCTACAGAGTAACTTGCCACCCGTAAGCTGTCTCTTAATGTCTTCGACGATTTGTTGTTCTTCAATACTCCAATCGGTTTTACTTAAGGTCTCCTCACACAACTTTCGCAGGGATTTACCTTCGTAACTGCCGGGCTCGAAGATCTCGATTAGGCCTTCGGCCGCCTGCCCGGGAAGGATTTCGATCACCAGGGCTTGGGGCCGTTCCCGTGCCGTTGGTTGGCTAGCTTTCTTAGACTCGATCTCCGTCATGGCTCCGACCTCTTGTTTTTCGACCTGATCCCACCTGGCGATGGTTTTCTAGGTCTTAGTCCTGACTGCTGCCGACGCGGTAGAATAACCTCTGTAATAATTATTATAACTTATATTGATCCGCTAAATCTATCGAAAAAAATATCGTAGAGTTCAGCCCTTGAACAGGTTTCAGGTGTTGAACTTAAACTCTCCCCGGCCTAATAAATCGTGCAAATGGATGATCCCCAGCACTTTTAGCTCTTGGTCCACCACCGGCAGCACGGTGATGGCCTGATGCTCCATCAACTCCAGGGCCTGTGAAGCCAGGGCCTCGGGGCCGATGGTTTGCGGTGATCGGGTCATGATCTCCTGGACCGGTTTATCCAGGAGATTATCAAACCTTTTCAAGGCCCGGCGTAAATCGCCATCGGTAATAATGCCTTTCAGAGTCAGACCATTATCCACCACCAGGGTAGTTCCCAGGCGTTTGTCATCTATCTCCACAATGGCCTGACGCAGGGACTGCTCCGGCTGACTTAAGGGCAGACGATCACCGGTCAGCATGACCTCGGCAATAGCCAGAGACAGACGGGCGCCCAGACTGCCGCCGGGATGGAAGCGCCGAAAATCACTGGATTTAAAGCCGCGGCAGGTGAGCAGGGCTACTGCCAGGGCGTCGCCCATGGCCAGCGCCGCGGTAGTGCTGGCGGTCGGGGCCAGACCCAAAGGACAGGCCTCCCGGGGTACGCCGACATCGATGATTACCCGGCTGTGCCGGGCCAGAGTTGAGTGGGGTTGCCCGGTCAAGGCAATCAGGGGGACCCCCAGACGCTCAATACTGGGAAGCAGGATGGTTAATTCCTTGGTCTCGCCGCTGTTCGATAACGCCAGCATCACATCCGGGGCCGCAACCATTCCTAAGTCGCCGTGCATGGCTTCTACCGGGTGTAAAAACAGCGCCGGCGTGCCGGTGGAATTAAAGGTGGCCACCAACTTGCGGGCCACGATGCCGGATTTGCCGATCCCGGTGACGATCAATCGCCCTTTGGAACCAAGGATTAACTCTACCGCCTGAACGAAGTTGCCGTCTAACTTGTGGATCAGACCACAGATGCCCTCGGCTTCAATGGTCAGCACTTCCTGGGCTAAGTGCAGCAGACCCTGGCTTTTTTGTTGCTTGGGTGGTACCATTTAAAAGCAGTGGTTAGTGGTCAGTTGTCAGTGGTTAGTGGCCACTAGTCAGTAGATTACAACTACTAACTAGTATCTATCCGGAAACCCGTCTTTCCCTCCCCCTTGAGGGGGGAGGGTGGGGGTGAAATATATCATATAATCTCAATATGTTGAAATTGCCATCCCCCTCCCCCAACCCCCTCCCACCAGGGCGGGGGAGTTTCCGGATGAAAACCAACTAAAAATACTAATTAAAACTAATAACTAAACCTAATAACCAATTACTACTCGGGTTTAGCCAACTTGTTACTGGGCTTACCTAGCACGATGGTATCTTTACCACGGTCTTTGCTGGAATACATGGCTTGATCGGCCAATAGTAAAAGAGTCTGCTTGTCAGTGGCATCATAAGGCAAGGTAGCGATACCATAACTGGCAGTAAGGGCCAGGTTGATACCCTCTTCCGTAAGGAAGCGGCTCTGATTAAGAACCTCCCGGACATGGCAAACAAAGTCAAAGGCGTTCTCTTTGCTCTGGTTGGGCAATAGAATGATAAATTCGTCGCCCCCATAGCGAATCAGACTATCGACAGGAGACAGTAAGGAGCCGATCACCCGGGCGACTTCTTTAAGGACCTGGCTGCCTTTTAGGTGACCATAGCGATCCACCACTTTTTTAAAATCGTCCAGATCCAGGAATACCACCGAAAGTTCGGAGTTTTCCTGGAGGACCTGGCAGACCAGTTGATCCAGATGCCAGGTAAGGTAGCGAGTATTGTAATAGCCGGTAACATCATCGATAAATGACTCGACCTGGAGCTTTTGAAAATTGCGGACATTGTCCACCGCGATGGCCACATAATCGGTCAGGATAGCTAAGAGCGGCAGATATTTTTTGCGGAAGAAATTTTCATTATCCAGGTTGATAACCTCTATCACCCCGATCACCTCGCCCCGAATGGTGAGCGGTAAACAGATGATGGAGCGGGTTTCAAAGCCGGTGAGCTCGTCAACCTTGCAGCAGAAGCGTTTATCCTGACGGGCATTTTTGATAAAAATCGGTTCGCCGGTCTGGGCCACCGTGCCGGCAATGCCCTCGCCGATTTTGAGGCGGAGATCGCGCAATTTGGCTATCTCTAGCCCAACTACCACCGAAAAATAGAGCTCCTGGGTCTCGGGATCCAACAGTAGCAGAGACCAATTGCTGGCTGGGACCAGCGTATTGATGCGCTCCAACACCGCGGTCAGCAGGGTTTCCATATCAAAGGTGCTAACCAGCGTCTTGGAAATCTCAATACAGGTTAGCAGTCGCTCGACCTGATTTTTGTCGGTAAAGGAATCTAACAACTCTTGACTCCTAATCATTACTGCCCCCAAATTTGGGAAAATTTTATCTTATTAAGGGAAAATTGCAACTATATTTGAGACTAACCGGACGACGGGGCTCGATCAGAATTAATCGGGGGAGGCTAGTTATTAATTGACGACCATGGGCAAACCTCGGTAAACTGCAACTAGCAGTTTACCAAGGAGGACGACATGCCGGCGAAGCTGTTAATTCCTTTAGATGGTTCGGAAGGGTCGAAACGGGCCGTGGAATATGTGGCCCACACCTTTGGTCAGACCCCGGGGGTGGAGGTTAAATTGCTGCATATCCTGGCGGGAACGCCCCCGGCTTTTTGGGATGATGGCCATATTTTAGATAACCAGGAACGCCAGGCCCGTCAGAATCTAATCAATAACTGGCAAAGCGAAAAAGAAAAAAAATGGCAAGCCCTGTTTGCCCAGGCCCGGGATCGGCTGGTTCAAGGTGGCATGACCCCGGAGGCGATCAGCACCAAATTTATGCCTAAGTACTTCGAAGTGGCCGAAGATATCCTGCGCGAGGCCGATACCGAGGGTTATTCGACCATTGTTATGGGCCGCCGGGGCTTGACCGGAGCCCAAAAGGTTCTCTTGGGCAGTGTGTCCAGCAAGGTAGTGCATCGCGCCCAGGGTATCGCGGTCATCATTGTGGACTGAACGACGGTTACCTTACTGGAAGTCGCCCGGGACCAAGTTCAGGACGTTCGGCGACCGCGCATCTCAATGTAGTTGTCATTCAGATAGCGCGCCAAGGTGAAGTCGCGGGTGGTTTCCTCCACAGTGATGATGATACCCTGACGGGTTAATTCCTGGGTGATCAGCGCCGGGTCATGACCGGCAAACAGCCGGGTGATGACCTGATGCATGGTGCCGACCGAGACATTGCCGCGCGGCGGTAATTCCCGAGTTACGTCGTTTTTGATGTGTTGGAAGAGGAAATCGACCAGGTAATCTCCGGCCGGGCTGCTGAAGCGCACTATTTTCTCCTCCTCGCTGCCCTCGTTTAAGATTTCCTGGGGCACATAGCGGTTCAAAATCCAATCGGTCAGATTTAAATAAGAGGACAGCAAAATGGCGACCATGTCATAATGGTCGAGAGGACGTTGTTCATCCTGTTCGACGCGACTGGTGCCAAAGCGGCGGAAACGATATTCGGGGGCATTTTTATCCCGGCTAACCACTAAATCGATCCCTACCGTGCTGATCGAACAGGACAGATTAATGGTGTCATCCGCACCTACCGGCACCCCATAACGAGATAGTTTATCAAGAATCAGTCCATGGCGATGTCCTAACAGCACCCGCCGGATCAGCGCCTGCATAATATAAGGGGTAACATTGTATTTGGCTGACAAGGCCAGGGAAGTCAACTGTTGGACGGTCATTTGGACAAAATAATGCGGCGGATAAAGCTCAAAGTTTAAGGTTGCGAATTCCCCCGGGTGGCGATTATACCGTCTCCAAATCTCCTGCCAACGATGATCTTTGACCAGTTCCAAGACCTCGATCAGGTCATAGGAATCCAGTTCCCGATGTTCCTGTTCTTCCACCAGACACTTTGTGGTCATCGCAGCCTCCTCGTTATCCCAGGTATTTAATTTATATAATAATTACCCGAGGTGCAGAGTGCAACCTTATCTGAGCCAGCCTTAGCTCCTTTGCCTCGTAGGGGCGCCATTTATTGCGCCCTAAAGAGATTGCTAAATTAAGCTCCTCCCAAAATATCCCTTTATATTTGAGGCTCTTGCAAAATAGTTGTTTTTGTCATCCGGAACGAAGTGAATGATCGTAACTTTAGAGTATCCTTAGATTATTCGCTTCGCTCAGAATGACAATAGAGGAAAAACTGAGTTTTGCAAGAAGCTCATTTACTTATGATTTCTTGAGTACCAAGGCATAGTAATGGGGAGGCTGTTCCTGGCGTTGCACTTCCACCAGCCCCAAGGGTCGGGCCAGGGAAAGAATCTGCTCCGGGGATAAGCGTACCTTGAGGGGCGGCCCGTGGCTGGCTGGTTCCCGGGGCCACTCCACTACCAGAATACGCCCCGTTGGGGCTATCAGTTTATGGGCCAGGGCCAGAAGCTGGCCGGGCGGGCTGACCTCATGTAACACAAAGGCCAAAAGCACCCAATCCACCGGGGTGCTTAGCGATAGTTCAGCTTCCGGCGTCGGGAAGATTTCGACATTATCAAGGCCCTGGGCGGTTACCGCGGCTCGGACCGCGGCCAACATTTCCGGATGGATGTCGGTGGCCAGTACCTGGCCGCCCGGCGCCACCAGTCGGGCGGCCGGAACCGTAAAAAAACCGGTGCCGCAGCCGAAGTCAAGCAGGGTCTGGCCGGCGGCGATCCCGGCCCAGGCCAATAGTTCCTGGGGTCGGGTATACTGGTGGCGGGCCGGGCTATCCAGCACGTGTTTTCTGCTAGGGTCGAATCGATGCTCCATGCTTGAGTTCCCTTTACTTTTGCGGATTACGCCGTGAAGGTTCAGGCCGGTCGAGAACCTGGCCATAAAGCGCTGATCTTAGCCGCGGACCGAGATCTTCCAGTTGCTCCTGGAGATGCCGGGCCTGGTCCCTGACCGTCAGGCTCAGGGCGGCATTCTGGAGCATGCTGAGATTCGAGAAGACATTAATCAAGGCCCCGTGGACTACGGCTTCGGCCAAACAGGCCATCACTCCAACGTCGGCCAGGGTGACTGGATTGCCCCTGGCCGCCAACAGGCTGGCCCCCTGCAGGAGTGCCAAACCGCGTGCGGCCATCTCTAGGGGCGGCTCACACGCCTGGAGAAACGCCGCGTCCCGCGCCAGTCGGCGGGTCAGATGTTGGTCGGCATTCTGGCGAGGTAGGCGCTGGGCCTGGACCACGGCCTGATAAGCCAGGGCGTCTGCGTCGAGCAATTCCAGGAAGGCCGCTTGTTGTGCTTCAACCTCCTCCAGAAGTTGCGCCACCGAACCGATGTCACCCTCCGGCTGAGGATTTTTTAAACTTAATTGCGTCGCCAAGCCACCCAGGGCCGCGGCCAAGGCCCCGGCCAGGGCCAGGGCACAACCGCCACCCGGTAGCGGATTGCCTTGGGCTAGGCGCTCCACAAAGGTTTGTATCGGCCACTGGGGGAACCCTGGAGATTCCATGCGCTCATCCTTTAGTTGAGGTATAATATCTGATCGAAAATTTGTTCCGCTCGCCTGGGTAATTTTCTGGTAGGGGCAACCCGCCGGGTCACCCCTACGCCGCTAATTTTATCATCAAAACCCCGAGACCCCAAGGGGAAGATCGGCCAACCGGGTTTGTATCTTGACCGTTGGGGTGGTTTTGGTTATGTTGGTAGCAGAAAGGAATCTGATGAAACGCTCGCTGGTCGCGCTGTTGCTTTCGGCTCTGATCTTTCCGGGACTGGGGCAGCTATATAACCGGGACTTGAAAAAGGGTCTTTGTCTGATCCTGTTGGCCACCGCAGGGGTGACGGTGATCTTCCTGGGTGGCCTGATCCTGTTAAACTACGAATACGCCGCGATTTATCCCACCCCTTTGACCAGAGCGGTTTTTCAAGAGATGGTGATGAGAATCTTGCAACACCCGCTGATTCTGGGCGCCCTCAGTCTGTTTTTAGGGGTCTGGGTATATAGCGTACTGGACGCCTTTCGCACCCCGCGGCGACCACCCACCAAGGAGTAGGTATGGGAACTACCGATATCTTCTGGATATTTTTGATCATTATGGCCCTGCAACCGATTATCCGCCAGAAGTTCCTGGTTATGTCGCGTCAACGTTTGCTGGCCCGGTTAGAAAAGGCCCGTCAATCCCGGGTGATCATGATGATCCATCGCATGGAGACCATGAGCATCTTGGGTTTTCCGATCATGCGTTATATTGATGTAAATGATTCTGAGGAAGTAATCCGGGCCATCCATCTGACCGACCCGGAAGTCCCCCTGGATTTGGTGCTGCATACGCCGGGCGGCCTGGTATTGGCCTCCTTGCAGATCGCCCGGGCCATCCACCAACATCCCGGCAAGGTTACGGTTTTTGTGCCGCATTACGCCATGTCCGGAGGCACGCTGATCGCCCTGGCCGCGGATGAGATTGTCATGTGCGAGCATGCCATGCTGGGACCGGTCGATCCGCAATTGGGTCAATATCCGGCCGCCTCTTTGTTGAAGGCGGTCGCCCGTAAGCCGGTGGCGGAAGTGGACGACCAGACCCTGATCCTGGCCGATCAGGCGGAAAAGGCGATGGCGCAGGTGCATAGCAGTGTCCGGGAATTGCTGGCCGACAAGTTTGAGGCTGATAAGGCCGAGGAACTGGCCAATTTACTTACCGAGGGCAGATGGACGCACGATCATCCGATCACCTTTAAGGCCGCCCAGGACATGGGTTTGCCCGTCAGAAGCGAGATGCCTAAGGAAATCCTACAACTTATGGGACTCTACCCCCAGCCGGTGCGCCACCAACCCACGGTGGAATATCTGCCGATTCCGCGGCGCTTTGAACGGCGGGGGTCGAAGTCCCCGGGAGCTTAAATGCGGCAATATTTACTGGATGAAATCGGGAAGGCCGATATCCGTCGGATTAAAACCTATCTCGATGAGCATGCCATCCCCGCCCGACTAGAAGGCATCTGGTGGGTGGACCTGCAGGAGGACCTGCTCAACGAACAGCAGTATGCCCATCGGGATTTTCAACCGTTCTGTTTCGCCATCGAATTAGGTGATAAGTTCATAAAATTTGAATTTCTGATTCGCAGCCGTCTATACCTGCGCTGTCCTTATGTCGATTATGCCAACCGGCAACAGCGTGATTTTATTTTGGGTTTTGCCGATCGCCTAGTGGCAGAACTGGGTCTGCAAACCTAATACCAAGTTATTACAAAAAAGTAAGACCCTGATTATAGGAGCTTGATTTATCAAGCCCTTTGGGGCAGAGTGAATTGCGCTCCTACGGTTCAAGTTAATCGGTATCCATCCGGAAACCCGCTTGTCCCTCCCCCTTGATGGGAGAGGGTCAGGGTGGGGGTGAAAAAATATTATATAATCTCAATATGTTGAAATTACCGTCCCCCTCACCCCAACCCCCTCCCACCAGGGGCGGGGGAGTTTCCGGATGAAGACTAATTATTTTTTTGAAGACAACTTGGTATAATCCCTTATTTGGCGCGGACTCCTTGTTAACCAAGCCTGCTGGTCTTTAATAAATCTTTAAAAGCTCAGAGACCGTCAGGCAACGGAAGCCCTTCTTCTGCATCTGGGGGAGCAGCAGGCGCAAGGCATCAACGGTAGGCTGGCGGTTGGCATTGTCATATTCGTTGTTGTCGTGCAAGACCACGATGGCCCCGTTTTTCAGATTATTAAGCACCCGCGCCACAATGGTTGTTGCCGGGTAACCCCGCCAGTCCCCGGAATCGACATTCCACAGGATAATTTTGCGTCCGGTGCGTTTCAAATACCCCACCGCGGCCTGAGATAGCTCACTGTACGGGGGCCGGAACAAGCCGTTAAGGCGGGCTCCCAGTTGCCCCAGTACCGCCTCCGTCTGATCCATTTCCCGGGCCAGAGTGGCCTGGTTTACCTTAGCCAGACGCAGGTGGCTATAGGTATGATTGCCGATTTCGTGGCCCTGCGCGGCTAGGGCCTGAACCACTTGGGGGTAGCGCCGAGCATGGCGCCCCAACAGAAAAAATGTAGCGTGAATCTGATAATTTTTAAGTAGGGCTAAAATTTGAGGGGTGAACCGGGATGACGGGCCGTCATCAAAGGTGAGCGCCACCACCGGCCGCGACTCATCCCCATGCCGGTAAATAGGGTCGGGCCGGGAGGTTAAGTATTCGGTCAGTATCGACCCCAGCCAGAACAGGATGACGAGGCCGACCAACACCAGATACCGACGGGCAGAGTAGGAGACCAATGACCAGCGTTAGACCTCTATATTATGGTAATAGAAGCTGATAATATCCCGCTTCGACAACATGGTAATTATTTTATCAGGACTATCTTCTTTAACTACCGGCAGTTCATCCACATTAATGGCATTAAATTTATCCAGCGCCTGTTTCAGGGTCTCATGCCAGAATAACCGCACCACGTTGGGGGTGGCGACATCTTTGGCAACGATCAGATGGGAAATGGCTTCTTCAAACAGTATTTCGCGGATATCGTTAATCGACAGGATGCCGGTCATTTTCCCTTCATGGTCGATTACCGGGAAATAATGGTCCGGAGAATTGGTTACGGTTCGGACTAGTTGTTCAAAAGGCAAGGATTCGGGGATCAATTCCACCGGACGGTTATTAATGGCTTGATAGACAAACATATACTCCAGCAGCCCCGAGGCCATGCGGCGGGAATGCGCCGGAGAGGCCATCCGGGTAGGCACCTGTTTTTCAAATAGGGTAGTATTCCACAGAAACAGAAAGGCGATAGTCGTAACCAGCATAAGGGGTACCAGTAATGTATAACTGCTGGACATTTCGCATAACATAATAATGGAAGCAATGGGCACTTTGGCCACCCCTCCAAAAAACGCGCCCATACCCACCAAAACATAAGAAGCCGGATTGATTACCCACTCCGGGGCCAACTGGTGTCCCAAGGCCCCAAAGGCCCCGCCCAGCATCGCCCCCATGAACAGTGACGGCCCAAAGACCCCCCCGCTACCGCCCGAGCTGATCGTAAAGGAAGTAACAATAATCTTTAGGATGGCCAGGATAAACATGGTATGCCAGAGGAATTTCCCTTCCAGGGCCCACTGAATCCAGCCATAGCCGCCGGCCATAATCTGCGGATAAAACAGCGCCACACAGCCTAAAAGGAACCCTCCCAGGGCTGGTTTAAGAAGTTTCGGGATAGGGAGTTTTTTGAAAAATTTGTCCCGCAATCCATAAAACCAATGGACATAAAAGTAGCCCACTAAGGCACAGACTACCCCGAACAGGGAGTAGGGCAACAGTTCGGTCGGTAAAGTGAGATCGATATGTCCGGGAAAGAAAATGGCGCGGTGTCCATAGACATTAGTAAAGATGGAGTAGGCTACGATGGATGAAGTGAGGCAAGGCAGGATGGCCTCAAACTCAAACTCGGTATCCCGATAGAGGACCTCGGGCGCGAACAACGCCGCGCCCAAGGGAGCGCGAAAGATGGCGCCGATGCCGGCCGCGGCCCCGGCCAACATCAAGATGCGTCGGTCCCGGGGTTTAAGCTTCAAGGCCGTCGCCAGACAGGAACCGAAACCGGAGCCGATCTGGGCGATCGGCCCTTCTTTGCCCGCCGAACCTCCACTGCCAATGGTAATGGCCGAGGCCAGGATTTTGATAAAGGGTACCCGTTTGCGTACGAAACCGCCCCGCTGGTGGAATGATTCGATCATGGCGTCGGTGCCATGGCCCTCGGCTTCGGGAGCGATAAAAAAAACGATCAACCCCGAGATAAGTCCCCCCAAGGTTGGAACAATCAGGAGCAACCAGCGACCCCAAAAATGCGGGGCCGTCCACGTCGGGGTGCCCGCCGGTATCGGCACCGGTTCAATATAGCCGGTAGGGAGGTGAATGAAGTATTTCAAAAATAGATGTAACAGCCAGTCAAAGGTAATCGCGCCCATCCCCGCCACTACCCCCACCGCGATGCTTAACAACGGCCAGCGTAAGCGGCGGTGCCATTCGGGGTTTTTAAAGAAATTGGTTAAAAATGCGCTGATTTTTCCCAAGTTATGCTCTGGTCTCAGAATTTTGGGCTACAATGATAGCCATTACGTCTTATGGTAAATTGCCATCAAATGGATATTTTTTGTAGTCACTTGATTTATCAAGCCCTTTAGGACTTTTGCTTTATTTTAAATTTTCGGCCCAGGGGGCAATAGTTAGAGAGTTTTCTGCTGCTCTGGGATCATAAACCGGCCTGGTCATCGGCCGGGTCTTTAAGGTCCCGGCCAGTTCCTGCTCAATCCGACTTCTGGCCAGATCTAGATATTTAGGAATAATTTCAGCCCCGGCCCCTTTACGTTGATGCCGAATGGCAGCGATGATGGACGTTCCGGTGCCCAGAAAGGGGTCAAACACCCAATCGCCGACATTGGTCAGCGACAAGACCAGGCGTTCGATCAGTTCCACCGGGAACTGGCAAGGATGTTCAGTCTTCTCAATATGATTGCACTTGACATTGGGAATAACCCAAAGATCCCCAGGGTTCTTGCCCCGCGGATTACAAGAATACTGCCCGGCCTTGGGCCCTTTAAAGTATTTTTTGCCCGGATATTTTTGCGGGACCCGGACCGGATCTAAGTTAAAGACATAATTATCAGTCTTGGTAAACCAGAGGATGGTTTCATAGCGGCCGGAAAAGCGGCGGCTACAATGCAGGCCATGCTCAAAGTGCCAAATTATCCGGTTGCGTAATTTTAACCCTAAGTCATGAAATATCGGATAAAGCACGGTATCCAGTGGAATAATTGCGCCCTGATCAACATAGTTGCCGACCTGCCAGCAAATACTGCCCGAAGGCGACAGACACCGGACACATTCTTTAATCACTTCTGCCTGTTGGGCAAGATATAACTCTAATTTAAGGCGTTTTTCATACTCTTTACCCAGGTTATAAGGGGGCGAGGTAACGACTAATTGCCAGGTCTCATCAGGAATGGACTTTAATAAACGCCGACAATCGCCCGGAAAAACCACAATATTTGCCGAGGGATTAAATGCCGCCGCGATTTTCCTGTTAGTGATCATAACTAGATGATATCTCTAAATTAACTTAGCGTCAAGCATAAGTTGTTACCAAAGGGGCTTACCCTAGTCGAGGGCAAAGGTATATTTCTGTTCCGCCTGGGGGACATACCACTTGATAAAGTTGTAATCAATTCCGGCCGGAGCTGGTTTGATGCCCCGGAAGCGGCGGTGCACTACCGGCAGGGCATCGGGGACAAACAAAAAGGTATAAGGCTGATCCTGAGCCAGAATTTCCTGAAAATCATAGTAATATTGCTGCCGTTGCTGGCGGTCGAAGGTATGGCGGCCTTTTTCCAGCAAGGCGTCCACCTGCGGGTTCTGATAATGGATGAAATTCAGTTCCCCCGGCTGGATTTTGGAAGAATGCCAGATATCAAAGACATCCGGATCCTGGCCCGTGGTCCAACCCAGGAGCACGGCCTCGAAGCGCTTCTGGTTGATAAATTCCTTCAGGAAAGCCGCCCATTCCACGGTGCGAATATTAACCTTAATGCCGATTTCTTTTAGGCGGCGCTGAATGATTTCAGCGGTCTGGGCCCGGATGGTATTACCCTGGTTAGTTAAAATGGTAAACTCGAAGGGCTGGCCGCCTTTCTCCAGGACGCCCCGATGGTTGGGGTGCCAGCCGGCCGCGGCAAGCAAGGCCTTGGCCTGCTCCGGGTCATAAGGGAACTTGGGCACGTCGGGATTATAAAACCAGGTGCCGGGCTTATAGGGGCCGGTAGCCACCTGCCCCAGGCCCAACAGCACGCCGTCAATAATTTCCTGCTTATTAATGGCATGGGTGAGGGCCTGCCGCACCCGACGATCGGCAAAACGGGGGTCAGTCAGGTTATATCCCAAGTAGGTGTAAGAAAATGAGATGTAGCGATATTTATTATACAGCTCTTGAAAACGGCGGTATTCCGTCTGGCGGCTGTATTGCAGCGGGGTCAGGCCCATGCGGTCGATATTGCCAGCCTTCAGTTGCAAGAACATGGTAGCCGGATCCGGGATGATCATATAGATATAGCCGTTCAGGTAGGGCCGCCCTTCAAAGTAATCCGGATTGTATGCTAAAGTAATGCGATCCCCGGTCTGCCATTTCTTGAACATAAACGGACCGGTGCCGATGGGGTGGCGGCTCAGGGGCGACTGGGTAATGTCTTTACCGGCCAGCAGATGGCGGGGCAGTATGGCCAGCCCCCAACTGCTCAGGGCCGGGGCAAAGGGCTGCGGATAAATGACCCGAAAGGTGTGGTCATCCAAGACCTCGGCTTTTTTAACTTGCTGATAATCCCCAGAATAAGCGGTCGGGGTCTTCGGATCCACCATCACCTGATAGGTAAACAGAACATCTCGAGCCGTAAACGGCGCGCCGTCATGCCATTTTACCCCTTTCCGCAACTTGAAGTTAATGGTCAGGCCGTCAGGGGATATTTCCCAACTCTGGGCCAGATCGCCGACCAGGTTGAGGTCGCCGTCATACTTGACCAGGCCGTTATAGACCAGGCCCGAGATGCTATGGGAGGCCGAATCAGAGGCCAGCGGCGGGATGAGGTTGCTGGCATCGCCGATGGAGCCATCAATCAGCAGGTCGCCAAAGGCCGGGCCGCTATCCGGTCCCCCATAACGCTGGGGTTCCTCGCCGGGGGGCTGGCACCCCGCGGCCAGCAGCGTCAGCAGCAGTATTATTCCAAAGCTAATACTCTTGGAGAAAGCGATAATTCCTTGTTTATCGTACATGCCCCTCCATGTACCATATACTACCAAAGAAGACAAGGGCGGGGAGGAGGGCTTGATTAAATTTTCCTTGCCAAGTCCCCTGGCTTTGGATAAATTTAACTCGTCGGGACGTGGCTCAGCCTGGTAGAGCACAGCGTTCGGGACGCTGGGGTCGCTGGTTCAAATCCAGTCGTCCCGACCATTGCCTTTCCCCACGGCAACTTAGGCCCTCAAGTAATAAACATCTAAATTGAGCGATCAGAGCGGTTAAGTATTATTAACCGCGGCCTCATAGTTTCCGCCTCGAACTATCTCGTGTCCATCCGGAAAACCACCTGCCTCTCCTCCTTTATGAGGAAGAGCTAAAGATGCGGCAATAAATATTAAATAATCTCAACATGTTAAAATCTACGCCCCCCTCCCCCCAACCCCCTCCCACCAGGGGCGGGGGAGTTAGCGGTGGATCACTAGTTTATTACTCGATTGTCCAACTTAGCGTTATCCATACTCAAATCAGACTACCACCTTTTCCCCTTGGGGGAGAGGGCCAGGGTGAGGGGTAATAAGCTAACGCTGATTAATGCAATTCAGATACTGATCTCCTGACGAGCGCTGGCGGGCTTCAAGCCGGTAATCCAAAGGACTGACTTTTGGCGATCAGGGCCTCCAGTTTGGCTAAGGCCCGGCCGGAGCGGATGATCTCCTGGGCCTGGGCCAGACCGGCAGTAAAATCCGGGGCCGATCCCGCCGCCACCAAGGCCGCGGCCGCGTTCAAGGCCACCATATCCTGCCGGGGCCCGACTTCCCCGGCCAGCACCTGGCGGACGATCCGGGCGTTTTGGAAAACATCGCCGCCGCGAATATCTTCCAGCCTGGCCCGCTTCAGCCCCAACTCCTCCGGGGTGAGGCTAAAGGTCCGCACCTGGCCATCGGCGAATTCACTGACCCGGCTGGGGCCGGTGATGCTGAATTCGTCAAAGGAACCTTCGCCGTAAACCACAAAGGCCCGGCGACAGCCCAGGTTACCCAGCACCTGGGCCAGGGGTTCGGTGAGGTTGGGGTCATAAACTCCCAACACCTGGATATTGGCCCGGGCCGGGTTGGTCAGCGGCCCCAGAATGTTGAAAATGGTGCGGATGCCGATCTCCCGCCTCGGGCCGATGGCGTAGCGCATGGCCCCATGCAGCGCCGGCGCGAACAAAAAGCCGATGCCGACCTCAGCGATGCACTCCGCCACCTGCGCCGGGGTCAGGGCCAGATTAATCCCCAAGGCCTCGATGACGTCGGCGGAGCCGCAGCGGCTGGACACCGCCCGATTGCCATGTTTGGCCACCTTGAGACCGGCCCCGGCCACCACAAAGGCGGTAGTGGTGGAGACGTTGAAGGTCTGGGTGGCGTCGCCGCCGGTGCCGCAGGTATCGACAATGGTTTCCCGGTCGATGTTGATTTCATCCCGGTCCAGGTCCACCAGGTGGTCGCCCACCGGAATGGGGGTGGCTTTGGCCCGCATCACCCGCGCCGCGGCGGTAATCTCCGCCACCGTCTCCCCTTTCATCCTGAGCGCCGTAATAAAGGCGGCAATCTGGGCGTCGGTGGCCTCCCCGCTCATGATAATCTCCATGGCCCGGGTCATCTCGGGTTCGGTTAAATCCTGCCGGGTGACTACTTTATAAATGGCTTCTTTGAGCATAACCTTACCTTTTTTCGAAACCGTTATTTCTTGCAAATTTTTCAGCGTCTAAAATTTATTGTTGATGGCAGGGTTAACTGAGCTTGATTCTAAGATAATAATCTCTTCGTGGGCCAGGGTATCGGCGGCGTAGGCAATGGCTGTCTTGATATCCTCACTGGTAAGAGCAGAATAAGCATCCAGAAGGTCTGCCTCAGTAGCTCCTTCGCTTAATTTGCGCAAAATGAGCTCTACTGGAATCCGAGTGCCCCGAATAATGGGTTTGCCAAGCATCACTCGGGGGTTCATAACCACACGGCCGGTGTTTTTCATATTAAAGCTCCAGATAAAGGGTTTAAGAGAGATAATCTTGCCTTTAAAGTTGTTTATAAAAAAAACAGGGGCTTAGCCCATAACAATGACATAATCTGGTGATCACCCCCGTTGGCGTTTGAGAAAATTGCGCAGCAGGTTGAGGCCCTCGGGGGTCATGATCGACTCGGGGTGGAACTGCACCCCGTAGATGGCGTATTCGACATGGCGCAGGCCCATAATTTCTCCCACTGCGGTTTGGGCCGTGACCTTCAAGCAGTCCGGCAGCACCGCCCGATGGACAATCAGGGAATGGTAGCGGGTGGCTTCAAAAGGTACTGGTAACCCATGAAACAGCTCCTGGCCGTCGTGATAGATCAGCGAGGTCTTGCCATGCATCAGCCGCGGGGCGGGGATGATCTGGCCGCCAAAGGCCTCGGCCACGGCCTGATGCCCCAGGCAGACCCCCAGGATGGGCAGCCGCCCGGCAAAGTGCTGGATCACGGCAATCGACAGCCCCGCGTCCTTGGGATAACCGGGGCCGGGAGAGATCAACAGGTGGCTGGGCTGCAAGCGCTCCAGACCCTCCAGGTCGATCTGGTCGTTGCGATAGACCGTCAGCTGAGCCCCCAAAATCCCCAGATATTGCACCAGATTATAGGTGAAAGAATCATAATTATCAATAACGGCGATGTGGGGGGTAGTGGTTTTAAGGTGCAAATTTTGAATTTCTAGTTTCGAGTCATCGGTGGCTAACGAGAGGGTGCTTGACATGGTTAAACTCCACATTTCTGAGTTACTTCTGATATTAAAGTGCAATCAAATGGGTATTTCTGTAGGGGCTTGATTTATCAAGCCCATTAGGGCGCAATGAATTGCGCCCCTACGCCCACCACACTTTTTGGGGTTATGGGTGGGGTTCGGGGAGGGGGCAGGGGCCAGTGGTCCCTGGACCCCTACCCGAAATATAATTAGTAATCATCAATAATCACTCGCAAACCTACTTCCCTCCCCCTCCCCCCAACCCCCTCCCACCAGGGGCGGGGGAGTTTACAACAACCCTCGCGCCGCCAGTTCCAAGGCCCGGACCATGGCCTGGGCCTTATTGACGGTCTCCTGATATTCTTTGGCCGGATCCGAGTCGGCGACGATACCGGCCCCCACCTGTAAATAGACCTGGCCATCATTAACGGTCAGGGTACGGATAGTAATACAAAAATCCATGTTGCCACTAAAGCCCAGGTAGCCCACGGCCCCGGCGTACGGACCCCGGCGGGTAGGTTCCAGTTCCTCGATAATCTCCATGGCCCGGACCTTGGGGGCCCCGGACACGGTGCCGGCCGGAAAGGAGGCCTTGAGCACATCAATGGCGTCTTTACCCTCCTCCAGGTCGCCGACCACATGGGAAACGATGTGCATCACGTGCGAGTAGCGTTCCACGGTAAACAGTTCAGTGACTTTGACGCTGCCCATCCGGGCTACCCGGCCGACGTCGTTGCGGCCCAGGTCGACCAGCATGATGTGTTCGGCCCGTTCTTTGGGATCTGCAAGCAGCTCAGCTTCCAGGGCCTGATCCTCTTCCGGGGTCGGGCCGCGGCCGCGGGTGCCGGCAATCGGCCTGAGTTCAATACACCCGGCTTCCAGGCGCACCAGGACTTCCGGCGAGGCCCCGGCCAGTTGCAGGTCGCCCAGGTCCAGGTAGAACATATAAGGAGAGGGATTGATGCTGCGTAAGGCCCGGTAGAGGTCGAAGGGATCCTGCTGCCGGGCGGTCTGAAACCTTTGGGACAAGACGATCTGAATGGCGTCCCCGGCGGTAATATAATCCTTGGCCTGGAGCACAATTTCCTGGAAGCGCTCCGGGGTCAGATTAGAGGTCAGGGTCACCGCGGCCGACTCCGGGTTTGGGGGTGGAAAATGTTGCGGCTGCCGCAGGCGCTCGATCACGTCCTCCAGGCCCGCCACCCCCTGCTCATAAAGGGTTTTTAGCGGCACTTCCGGGGTGATATGGACTAAGGCCACCACCTTGATGGTGTGCCGCACATTGTCGAAGATTAACAGGTGATCGGCCAGCACCAGGATGGCCTCGGGCCGATCCTCGGGCGGGGTCAGCTCCGGCAGGCGCTCGATATAACGGACCATATCATAGCTCAAATAACCCACCAGTCCCCCATAAAACCGGGGTAAATTGGGGCTGGCGACCGCCTGGTAACGGCCCAGCACCTGGCGGATGATCTCAAAGGGGTCGGCGACCTCCTGATAGACTTTGGTCTCCTGCCGGTCCTGGACCCACACTGTTTGATTCTGCACGGTCAGGGTGAGAGCCGGGTTTAGTCCCAAAAAACTGTAACGCCCCCATTTCTCGCCCCCCTCGACGCTCTCCAGCAGATAGGACATGGAGTTGCCCCGCAGCTTCTTGTAAGCCAGCACCGGGGTTTCGAGATCTCCCAAAATCTCCCGATAAATTGGGATCAGATTGCCCTGGGCGGCCAGTTGCTGAAAGGTATCAAAATCAGGAGTAACCATGATAAAACCTCAATTAGCGCTGGAATAAAAAACCGTGCTCCATCGGGGCACGGTTTTTTACAGGTACCAATAAAAAAACCGTGACCCCGTTCCGTGAAGGGCCACGGCTCAATATCAGCGGTTATCTTAATTTAACTGAGCGGTGGACACACCTCACGGATTCGCCACAGGCGCCACCAGCACCAGTTATGTCCCTTTAAAACCTGCATGTTTTGCTTATAAACTACTGGTTTGCAGATGTCAATCTTTTTTTCTAAGGCGCCTCAGGCCCGGAAGAGGAACTGAGCAATAATTCTATCCAGGCTTTTTGGTAAGGAGGTAAGAATTTATCCTTTCTCATCACGAGGGCAAGGTAATTGGGTTTGAAATACTGCGGCAACGGTATAAACGCCAACTGGCGCGGCTGCGGCCGGGATAGATCTCGGACCATGGTAGCAAAAGAAATCCCCAACCTCATCTCCACATAGAGGGAGCTTAATTCCACATTGGAAGATTCCATGATGATGTGGTAGCCAAGGCCCCGCTGGCGCAATAGGTCTTCCAGCCGCCGCCGACCGGTCGCTTCAGGGCTTGGAGGAGGCAAGATCAGCGGATATTTGGCGATCTGGCGCAGGGTAACGCGTTTAAGCCGGGACAGCGGGTGGCCCAGGGGGGTCATCAGAAAGGTTGCCACCTGAAGCCAGCGGAGCTTGACCAGCTCCGGGGGCACCAGCGATTCCAAAGCCAGGCCAAAATCGACATCGCCAGCTTTTACCAGTTCCAGGACCCGGGGCTGTGAACGGTCGAGGATGGTTAGCTCAACCTCCGGGAATCGTTTAATATATTCTTGTAAATGGGGCGGAATCAGATGATACAGGGTGGTAAACGGCGCGGCCAAGCGGATCTGTCCTTGGGGCCGGCCCTTAAGCTCGTTCAACTCCTCCACTAGGTGGTCATAATTATCTAACAAAGCCTGGGAAAATTTGAATAACTTTTCCCCCGCAGGGGTAAGCCGCAGCCGACGTTTACCGATTCGTTCCAAAAGCTGGCAGTCCAGTTCGGTTTCCAAGGCCTTCACCTGCTGACTGAGGGCCGATTGGGTCCGTAAGGTTAACTCCGCGGCCTTGGTAAAACTCCCGGACCGGACTACCTGATAAAAACCGACCAGCTGCTGCCATTCCATATATGATTATTATTTATTAATTACATAAAAATTATTAATTTGACTTATGTTAAAGGTAGCATGATCATTCAATCAAGACAACCATAATTTTTAGCCTGAGAGGTGGAGGTGGGCTATGAAAGATTCATTACAACCCGGACTAAGTTTTGAGTTTAGCTTCCAGGTTAATCAGCGCAAGACCGTTCCTAAGTTGTACCCGGAAGCGGAGGAATTCCAGGTGATGCCCCAGGTCCTGGCCACCGGCTTTATGGTAGGGCTGTTTGAATGGGCCTGTATCCGGGCGGTCAAGCCGCATCTGAACTGGCCGGAAGAGCAGACCGTGGGTATTGATGTCAATTTAAGCCATGTGGCGGCCACCCCGCCCGGTATGGTCGTGACCGTCAAAGGTAGATTGGAGAAGGTCGAGGGCCGTAAACTGACCTTCTCTTTGGAGGCCGATGACGGCATTGACCAGATCTCCGCGGGCAGCCACCAGCGCTTTGTCATTGATGCCGGACGGTTCAACGCCAAGATGGCCGATAAACTAGAAAAGTATCAGAAATCCCTTCGAGAAAATCTGAATCCGCAGTGAACATGCGCAACGCGGCATCGCCGGAAGGAGATAGTGATGCTGATCAAACAATACCGTACCGAATTCTGTCGCCCGCCCAACCTGAGTGCCCAGCATCTCCGCTGTGTGGCTCAACTTGAGGCCGATATCAGTGAGGTGCTGCCCTATCTCAATACCGTGCTCCGAGGACACCAATTTTTCCCGGAGACGCCGTCGTTGACCTTAAAGTTTGATGGCAAGCTCATCACCCTCTATCCTCGCCAGATTGCTATTAACATCGTCAAAGATGAAGCTGAGGCCGAGGCGATCCTGAGTTGGCTTAAGCAGCAAATCAACGACACCTGGGAACGGCGGCAAGACCTGGAACCGAGTTTTAAAGTAGCGCTTAAACCTAGTATCCTGGAGATCCTGAAAATTTTGCCCCGAACCAACTGTCGCCAATGCGGTCAACCCACCTGCTTGGTGTTTGCCACCCGGTTGAGTGAAGGGGGCAGCCGCCCCGAGGATTGCCCGGGACTGGATGAGCGCAGTAAAAGCCAACTGCAAAAATATTTAGGGCAGTTCCATATTGGAAAGTAGTCAGGAAGTGATACTAAAGCCAGAAATTCTCTCTTGGCCCGATCTTAATCCGGTGGAGAAAAGACTTTACAACCCCTTGGGCTAGGTTTAACATAAATCGGTTTGTTTCAAGAATGAGGTTACAGGGAGAGAAAATGGCGTCGACTGGATATGTTTACGATGAGCGCTATCTGCTGCACCAGGCCGGAACCTGGCATCCGGAGCGTCCGGAGCGCTTGAAGGCTATTCACCAACGGTTGGTGACCTCAGGGCTGTTAGATCAGATAGTTGTAATAAAACCCCATGAAGCTCCGCTAGCTTGGGTGGAAACGCTTCACGAGCGAGACTATATTGAGCGGTTTCGCAAAGCCTGCGAAAAGGGTCAGACCATCTTTCAATCCGCCGATAACGGCATCTGTCGGGATTCTTATAAGATTGCCCTGTTGGCCGTCGGCGGGGTGCTGGCGGCCTGTGATGCGATGATCAATGGGCAGATAAACAATGCTTTCTGCGCGGTGCGTCCGCCAGGCCATCATGCCGAGCGGGCCCGGGCCATGGGCTTCTGTTTTTTCAATAATATTGCCTTGGGGGCCCGTTATCTGCAGCAACAGCACGGCTTGAGCCGGATTGCCATTGTGGATTGGGATGTCCATCACGGCAATGGCACCCAACACCTCCTTGAAGAGGACCCCAGTGTGTTCTATATCTCGGTGCACGAAGACCCGAGCACTTGCTATCCGGGGACCGGCCGTAAAACCGAAAAAGGCCGTGGGGCGGGGCTGGGTTACACGTTAAATATTCCGATGGCCGCCCATAGCGGCAACGCGGAGTATCTCCAGGCCCTAAAAGATAAGATTATTCCGGCGTTAACGGAGTTTAGCCCGGATTGCCTGATGATCTCCGCCGGGTTTGACGCCCACGCCGATGACCCCCTGGCCCATATGAATCTCAGCCGGGAGGGTTATCAGCAGATGGGTCAGGCTCTGGCCCAATTTGCTAAGGAGCACTGTGCCAGCCGGGTGATCAGCATCCTGGAGGGCGGCTATAATTTGGAAGTCTTGGCCGATGGGGTTGAGGATCAGATCCGTATTCTCCAGAGTATTTAACGCTGGACAACAGGGAGGCCCATCTGTCCTTCCTAAAGAGTTTATCGGCCATAATTCCCCGGGATAGCGGTCCCAATACATTATCTCGAAAATTCTGAGGATATTCGGAGTTTCAGGAAAAATGTAGGATTGATTTTTTTTCTAAAATCTTTTATCCTAGCCTTAATAAAATTCTACACCGGAGGCGGTATCCCGGCTGCCTAGCAGGCTGGTGAAAAACGACTTTTTGTTATCATCCTGAGCCCCGCCAGTGATCATATCTAGTTAAAAAACGCGATTCTGCCTGGCGCTCAGAATGAATAAGATGAAAAAGTGGGTAGTTGTGCAATAGCAGGCTAGCAGCAAACCGGTGGGGATACCGGCCTCAATTCTCATCGTTCAGAAATCGCATCCCCAAAGGTTAGGCATGATGGCGACGAGTCAGACCAGTGCATACCGACCCGGTTTTATCATCGGGCAACGCTATGAAGTTATTCGCCTGGTCCGGCAGGAACCTTACGGGGAAGTATGGCTGGTTAACGATCAGCTTCTGGACGTCGAAGTTGGATTAAAGGTCTTATCCATCGATGACCCGCATTTCAATCGCAATCTCGAATATTATCGGGCTGAGGCCGCGGCCGGGTTAAGGTTGAACCAGCCGCAAATCCTCGGCGTCCACCATCTGGACGAAACCTCGGACTGCATCTATCTGGTGCAGGAGCCTTTTGAAGGCGCTACGCTGCTGGACTCATTGGGCAGCCATGAACGCCTGAGTGTTCCGGATGCCCTTTATTTTATTGAGGTTCTGGGCAAAGGCCTGGTTCTGGCCCATAAGCGGGGCATCATTCATCAGAACTTTAATCCCCTAAATGTGTTGGTCTCGGCTACGGAAGGGGTCAAATTGGCCAATTTTGCCTTTCCGCCGGAGGGAAAAAACTCATCGCAGCCCCGTGAACTCAAGGCCTATATCCCCCCTGAGGTAATCCGCGGTCAGTCTCCTACCCCGGCCAGCAACCTATTTTCTTTAGGGGTCCTAAGTTACCGCATGCTAGCCGGGGTGCTTCCTTATCCGTTAACTCAGAATCAGAGCTTACCCTATCAATTGGATAACCGGCCGGAGGAGTTGGACAAGATCCCCACCGCCTTGCAACCGGTGTTCACCTTATGTCTGGCCGCCGAGCCCGGTAAGCGGTTCCAAAATCTAGCCGAATTTCTGATCTGGCTCAATCGCAGTCGTGAATTACTCGGCGGCGAAGCCGAACTCAGGATTACCCCGTCGGACCGGGTAAGGCCCCTAACTACCAGTTCAGAAACCGGGATTTCCGAAAGCCAGGGTGAGAGTGAACCAGAAAAAAAGCGCATCAGCCGCGCCGCCCAAACGGCTATTTATCATAAATTTCAAGAACTTTACCCTAAGCTGAAAAATATTTGCCAGAAGAGCTGGGATAACAGCAAGGTACTTTTAGACCAAGGGTGGGCCAAGGTTAAGGAATTCTACCAGGTAAAAATTCTTCAGGACCCCAAGCTAGTAAATAAATTGGGACTGGGGGCCGGAGTAATCGCTTTATTATTGGTGATCTACTTCGTAATCTGGGGCGTTTCCGGGGGGATCAATTTTATGAGTCCTGAATCACCCCAGAAGGCTGCATCGGATTCCACGGTGGCGGTTAAATCACCGGCAGCCCGCCTGGCCCCGGAACCGGCTGCGCCACCTGGTAAAGCCGGGCAATCGGGAGCAACCACCCCGGCGGCGACGGCAAAAACAGAGACAAATTATCGCCTTTTAGTGGCAACCTATCAAAGCCCCAAGTATGCTCTGAAACTGGTGGGCAATTTGCAGAAGCAGGGCTATCGGGCTTATATTCGTAAAGAACCGGGTAGGAATCTGACTTTTTATCAGGTCTGGTTGCCTCCTTTCCCTACCGAGGCCCAGGCACAAGACGCGGCTGACTTCCTAAAGGCTAATTACAACCTGGTCCCGAAGATAGTTAAAGTGAAGCCCTGATCACTAAACCGCTCGGGCTATTCGGGGTGATGGAGTTTAACTTCAGGATTATCCATTTCTAACCAAAGGTGGGAGATTATTTGGCTAATTAGTATCGATCCGGAAAACCGCTTTCTATTTCCCATTGAGGGGGGGGTCAGGGTGGGGGTGAAAAAATATTATATAATCTCAATATGTTGAAGTTAACGTCCCCCTCCCACCAGGAGCGGGGGAGTTATGACCAATAGTTGGGGGCACCTGAAATCTTTTTCGTTTTTGGCGCAGACTAAAGATTGCCGCGACCAATCGCGCCATTTAGGTTTAATACCACGTTTTCATTCAAATGCAACAGATTCATCACGTAACGCATTGATTAAATCAAGTATTTCAACAGAAATACAGAAAACTGTACAACGTCCGTGGAGAGGTAGGGGGTTAGCATGGACAAAAAGGCTATTTGGGGAATTGGCCTGGCAGCTTCATTGTTAGTTGGGGGCATCTTCGGTTATAATATTTATCTTAATAAATCTGAACCGAGTCCTCCTGCTCAGGAAACGGCCAGACCGGTCAGCCCGTCGTCAGCCGTACCCACCGCCACCGGGACCATCGAGAGTAGTTCTCCGGCAGATAGAGAAGCTTCTCCGTCTAAGACTTTACCTGAGGGAGTTGATACCTCGACTTCGACCCAACCATCTCCAGGAACTACATCCTTGGCACCGGTAGCGGTCCAGATTGAGGAGACCAAAGAGGAACCTTCGTCTGCCTCGGATTCTAAACAATTCGGAGTGCTAGTGGGCAAATTTCGCACCTATCAGGAGGCCAGTAAGTTGATGGCCAAACTTCAGAAACAGGGTAAGCAATCTTATATCAGTCCCAGCCCCGGCAAACCAGCATGGTATGAGGTTTGGATAGCCCCGTTCCGCCAGGAAGCTCAGGCCCGGGCTGAGGCAAGGTCAATTAAAACAAAATATGGTCAAACTACCCAGGTGCGGCAGATCAAAATCCTCCCCCCTAAGTAAACCTGATTTATAAGGATAAACTAAAGTGATCATCACCTACACCGACCTGCCTGAGCTCGGGCGGGTAAAACGAGGTAAAGTTCGCGATATCTATGATCTGGGCGACTACCTGCTGCTGGTGGCCACCGACCGGGTATCGGCCTTTGATGTCATTCTGTCCGACCCGATACCGGCTAAGGGACGGATTCTTACCCAGATTTCAGCCTTCTGGTTTAAGATTATCAGTGATCTGACCCCGCATCATCTGATCTCGATAAATGTTGAGGATTTTCCGACACCGTGTCAGAAATATCGGGAGATCTTGCAGGGCCGCAGCATGTTGGTCAAAAAGGCGCAGCCGTTGCCGGTAGAATGCATTGTGCGCGGTTACCTGGCCGGTTCCGGCTGGCAAGAATATCAACGGCAAGGCAGTATCTGTGGCTGCTCCTTACCGGCGGGATTACGGGAGTCGGACCGCCTCCCGGAGCCGATCTTCACGCCCTCTACCAAGGCCGAGGCCGGCACCCACGACCAGAACATCACCTGCGCGGAAATGACCAGCCAGGTAGGGGCAGAGATTGCCGAGCGGGTCCGCGCGCTGAGCCTGGCTATTTATCAACGCGCCCAGGCCCAGGCCGAGCCCCAGGGGATTATTATCGCAGATACTAAGTTCGAATTTGGCCTTAGTGGGGGGGAATTGATCCTGATTGACGAGATCCTAACTCCGGATTCCTCCCGTTTCTGGCCCCGCGCCGAGTATGAGCCCGGCCGCCCGCAGCATAGCTTTGACAAACAATATTTACGGGATTACCTTACCAATATCGGTTGGAACCGTCGGCCACCCTCTCCTAACCTGCCCCCCGACATCATCCAGGCCACCCGCAAGAGGTATTTAGAAGCCCTGGTGCGCCTCACCGGCCAAGAACTGCAAACAAATGAATGATAATTACTTTACCTTTTTAAGAAAAGTCTAGAATTGTGTCCATCCCCCCCCAGCCCACGTTCCTCTCCCCCTTGATGGGAGGGTGTTGGGGGAGGGGGACGTTAAATTCAACATCAAACTCCCCCGCCCCTGGTGGGAGGGGATTAGGGGGAAGGGGGACAATGGATTGCCGGGTGGAAATAAGCTAAGACCCCGGTTTTTGATTGACGAGGGCCGGTTTTTCTGTTAGTTGAGGAAAGATAATTATGCTCACCTTGCCAGTCGGATGAATTTATTAGACCTGGGAATTTTAGTCGTCTTATTCCTGGTCGGCCTGCGCAGTTATTATCGGGGGCTGTTCCAGGAACTTTCAGTGATCGCCGGACTAGTGGGCGGGGTCCTGGCGGCCGCGCATCTTTATCCCCGGCTGGTCCCGCTTCTCAGCCGCTGGATCAACAATCCCCTGTATTGCCGGGTGTTGGGTTTTATCATCATCCTGGTAGCGGTTTATTGGCTGATTCGTTTCGGTGGTCTGATGCTGCAGCGCGCCTCGGTCCACCTGTATCTGGAAAGCCTAGACCGCTGGCTGGGTTGCCTGTTTGGGCTGGCCAAGGGCATAATAATTATGGGGTTTCTGCTTACCGCCATCCAGGTGGTAATTCCCAAGGATACCAAGCTGTTGCAGGAATCGCGGACCACGCCCTACCTGAGAAGTTTTTTTCGCCAGGCCATTAATTTATTACCGGCCGATTTCAAACAAGGACTGGTGCAGCAGGCCCGACAATTGGAAAAGCAATGGGGGCAGCCCATGCGTTCGGCTGATCCGGGCGAGGACTCAGAATGAGATTTTATAGGTAGCACAGGTTTGTAACCTGTGCAGGGCTAGCTGGCCAATGGTGCGTAGGACGCACCCTATAAAATATTAATATGGTGCTTCCCAGGCGCCAAGAACAGAAAACAGAAAACAGAAAACATAGAAAAAATGAAAACTACTGTCATCAGCTCTACCGCGAGCGCCGGCGATCCGGTCTCGGCGCTTAACCACTTTCTTACCATTATCCGTCGTCTGCGCGGTCCGGGCGGCTGTCCCTGGGATGCCCGTCAGACCCCGGACACCCTCAAGACCTATGTTCTGGAAGAGGCTTATGAACTGGTGGAGGCCCTGGAATCTCACCAGCCTAAAGAAATCCAAGAGGAATTAGGCGATCTGCTGTTGCATATCGTGTTTCTGAGTGAGATTTTTCGGGAACGGGAGTGCTTTTCCTTAACCGAGGTGATTGAAGGGATCAGCGCCAAGATGGTCCACCGGCACCCCCACGTGTTCGGCGATGCCCAGGTAGAGACCATCGAGGATTTACGGGCGATCTGGGAAAAGGCCAAGGCCGCGGAAGGCAAGCACCCGGCAAAGCCCCGGTTTAGGGAAGTTTCCTCCCGGCAACCGGCCCTGGTTCAGGCCCAACGCCTAGGCGAAGCCGCGGCCCGGATCGGCTTTGATTGGCCCACTATCGAAGGAGTCTTAGCCAAGGTAGAAGAGGAATGGCAGGAGTTTCGGCAGAGCTTGAGCGACAATGATCTGGCCGCCCAGGAAGAGGAACTGGGGGATCTGCTC
>JAQVHY010000126.1 GCA_028695935.1 Desulfobacca sp. | reverse complement strand
TCAAATTGATCACATTTCAGCCCAGCTAGGACCTTCATCGGTAGATTTCCAGGCTATTTTACTTTCATTGAACTACGTTAAGCTCAACTCGTTCTCTTTGACAAATTGAATCGCTCAATTTAGGTCATAGGCTGTCAAGGTGGCGCCACTTTGTCCAGAGTTTAATACATGATGAACCCCAACGGCAAAAATGTTGGAGAGGTTGAAAGTGGCCGTGAAAGGATCGGTGGACAGTGGGACAAACCAGCCATTGGGCGAAGATACCGGCCCTATTGCTGCGGCAGCATAATCCAACGTTCCGAAATCCACTCCCCAGGAAGTATATCTGCCTGCCAAAGGACCTGTGAACGCGATGGAATATTGATCCGTATCAAAATTCACCAGTGTAAGGGGGCCAGCATCGCTCTGAAAGGTTGCAAGGTCGTTGTAACCGGTAGCTCCCACCGGCAGAGAGACAGCAAGGACAGCCACCACTGCACAGAAAATGATTGTGGCTCTTGACATAAGCTCCTCCTCAAAAAAAGTTACCAATTTTTTTAAAAATTAACCAAGACCTTAGCCACGTTAATCTTGTTTCACCTCCTTTCCTAAGATATCGGGAGATTTAACACCAGTCGGTGAATCAAACTATGAAAGAGAATCGAAAGACGCATTGTCCTATTCTAGCTAACCCGGCTCTCTTTTTCAGAGCCGCGGATATACTTCGCCCCTTCACCAGGTTTGGCTTCACCTCCCCACCTTTTGCAATAGTCATGCCGCGGGCTTGCCCTAAAATATACCACCTAGCTTTATTAATTAAATTAATAAGTTCTGCCAAAACTCCAACAGCCCCACTCAGATTATTCGTTCACTAATATTAACATAATATTCATTTTCCTAAACATAACCATTCAATGATTGTTTACCTCAGCTAAATTTCCTGACCCGGAAACTGCACCTGAAGTATAAAACGATTCCTGAGCTCGCGTCCGTCGGCTTTAGGTCAGAAGAGAGGAAACGTAGTAGTGTGAATGAAACAGAGATAGAAAACTCAAGCCAGTGAGGTCTTATTGGATCAGACAGAAATGTTAAGTACGGCTATATATTGAACCTTACGAAGTTATTGAGGGGGGGGGTCTGATATTGAAATAATAGCTTGATGTAACACCCTGGCTACAGTTATAGTTATATTCTCCAGTGTCCGGTCTTGTCTGATCTCGGTTTGCTGCTGGTCAGAGCCGTAAGGCGGGAAAGCGCCGCGCCTCCCGCCTGCTGATCATTCCCTTTCTCAGAGTTGAACCTAGTCATCTGCCGCCCAAAATTCTTTTAGCTTTTTTGTTATAAAGGTCTTATAATTATACCTAGTGCAATATAAGTACACCCCATATTTTGAGAATGAAGTGTTGCGCAAAAGGCCATATCTTCAAAAGGAATGGTGCATTCAGGTATTGGAGAATCCTATCAGAATTGAGCCGCAAGAAGACAATCGATGGCGATTCTGGGGTCGAGTCCCAGAGCTTGAAGGCAGGGTTCTGAGGATTGTCACTCTCGAAGACAAGGTTACCATACACAATGCCTTTCTGGATAGAGGATTCAAAGAATGAAGATCAGCTATTATCCTGATACGGACTCGCTATACATTGATTTATCCGAACAACCGAGCTCAGAAAGTCGTGAAATTTCCGCTGGAGTTGTATTGGATTACGATGCCGAAGGGCATTTGGTCGGCATAGATATCGACAATGCCAGCAAGAAGGTTGAGCTTAAAAAGGTTATTCTGAACAAACTCCCCGCCAGTGAACAGATAATCGCCGCCTAATTTCTCTTTCGGCATCCCACTCTTATGCTGCGAGCCTGGAAAAGTGAATTGCCCTGGGGCTTTTATCAGCGCTATCCTAATCCGGCGGTATAAATTTCGAAAATGGTAATCCATCCCATACGTCAGGTCTAACCGGCTGTTAAAAAACTAACAAATTCATCAGATGGTCATTCAGAGCGTAGCGAATGGTCTTGTATTTTCAACATTCGGTTAAGCCGATCTAAGTTTGATTTTGGTCAGCGCCAATCCTGGTCATTACGCCCGACTTTAATAGTATGTCATGTCTCCAGCACTACTACCGCGACCCCGTATTCGCCCTCATCGGTCAGGCTGACGAACATCCCCCGGATCCCGGCTTGCTGGCACAGCTCGGCCGCCCGGCCCCGAATAACCAGGTCCGGACGCCCGGAAGGGGCGGGGATCACCTCCACGTCGAGCCAGCGGATGCCGTTGCGGCGCAGTCCCACCCCCAGGGCCTTGGAAAAGGCCTCTTTGGCGGCAAAACGCAGCGCCAGATTGTTCTCCGGCCTGGCCCGCGTCTGGCAATAGGCGATCTCTTGAGGGGTAAAGACCCGGTTCAAGAAACGATCCCCAAACCGGCTGACGGTAGCCGCCAGCCGCGGGATTTTGACCAGATCGACCCCGATGCCGTATATCATTTAGTTTCGAGTTTTAGTTTTAGTTTTAGTTTTCGAGGCTTAGGCATGAGTTAAAATTAGCATTCATCCGTAAACTCCCCCACCCCTGGTGGGAGGGGGTTGGGGGGAGGGGGCATAAATTTCAACATATTGAGATTATATAATATTTTTTCACCCCCACCCTAACCCTCCCCCATCAAGGGGGAGGGGAAAGCGGCTTTCCGGATGCGCTCTAATTATATTTATCTTATCGGGTCTGGAGTATGAGTTAAATAAACCGTTGATTGGTTAATGGACTCAGCACGCCAGACCCGAAATTCCGATTAGTGCTCCGGTTTCGCGGGCTGATCTTGGAACGCTATCTCCAACACCTGATCCATGCGCTCCACCAGGTGAAATTTTAGCTGTTCTCTGACCTTGGCTGGAATTTCTTCCAGATCTTTGTTATTCTGGGCCGGTAGGATAATCTCCTCGAGGCCGGCGCGATGCGCCGCCAACACCTTATCCTTGATGCCCCCCACCGGCATGACATGGCCCCGCAAGGTAATTTCCCCGGTCATAGCCATACCCTTTTTAACTGGCCGGTCAGACAATAAAGACACCAGCGCGGTCAGCATCGCCACCCCCGCGGAAGGGCCGTCTTTGGGGATGGCCCCGGCCGGGACATGGATATGGATATCGGTTTTGTCGAAGAAATCCTCGGGTACGCCTAAATAAGGCCCCCGGGCCCGGATATAGCTCAAGGCCGCGTCAGCCGATTCCTTCATAACCTCCCCTAACTGGCCGGTAAGTTTAAGGCGGCTGTTACCCGGCATGCGCAGGGCTTCAATAAACAGGATTTCGCCACCGGTCGGGGTCCAGGCCAGACCGGTAGCCACTCCCGGTTCCGGGTGCTCCAGAGCCGGCTCCCGATAGAAACGGGAAGGGCCGAGATAGGCCGGGACTTCGGCCTCGGTAATACGCTTCTGGGTACACAAACCTTCGGCGATCTCCCGAGCTACCCCGCGGCAGAGAGCGGCGATCTCCCGCTCCAGATTCCGGAGCCCGGCCTCCCGAGTATATTCGCTTATCACTCTTCGCATGGCCTCGGAGGTAATCTCCAGTTGCTCGGCTTGCAGGCCGTGGGCCGCCAGTTGCCGGGGTAATAGATAATTATAGGCAATCGTCAGTTTCTCCTCTTCCGTGTAGCCGGGCAGTTCCAGGACTTCCATGCGGTCCCGCAGGGGTGGGGGAATGGTATCCAACATGTTAGCGGTGGTGAGAAACATCACCTTAGACAGATCAAAACCCACTTCCAGATAATGATCGGAAAAGGAAAAATTCTGCTCCGGATCTAAAACTTCGAGCAGGGCCGAGGACGGATCGCCCCGGAAATCGGCGCCGATTTTATCAATTTCATCCAGGATAAATACCGGGTTGTTGCTGCCGGCGCGGCGGATGCTCTGGATGATCCGCCCGGGCAAGGCCCCGACATAGGTCCGCCGGTGGCCGCGAATCTCCGCTTCATCCCGGACGCCGCCCAGAGACATGCGGACAAACTTGCGGCCCAAGGCCCGGGCAATCGATTTCCCCAGCGAGGTCTTGCCAGTGCCCGGTGGACCCACAAAACACAGAATCGGTCCCTTCATGTCGGGTTTGAGCTTGCGCACCGCCAGATATTCCAGGATGCGCTTCTTGACCTTCTCCAGGTTATAGTGATCCTCATCCAGGATGCGGCGGGCCTGCTCCAGATCAAGGTTGTCTTCCGTAGCGACGCTCCAGGGCAGCTCAATCATCCACTCCAGGTAGGTGCGGATCACCTGATGATCCGGAGAAGTGGGAGGAATACGGCTCAAGCGCTTCAGCTCGCGTTCGGCTTCTTTAAAGGCCGCTTCCGGGAGCCCGCTATCCTCCAGCCGCATCCGCAATTCGTCGATCTCTCGGGTGCGCTCATCGACCTCGCCCAGCTCTTTCTGCAGGGCCTTGATCTGCTCGCGCAGGTAGTAATCCCGCTGGGCTTTATCCATCTCTCCTTTGACCTGGGTCTGGATTTTTTTGCCTAACTCCAGAATTTCCAACTCCCGATTTACTAGCGCCAGGACCTTATGCAGGCGTTCTTTCACATCGATGGTTTCCAGCAGTTCCTGCTTATCTTTTTTGGAGATATTCATACTGCCACCGACGACGTCGGCCAGAACCCGAGGGTCATCGATTTCCCGGACCATGGCCCCCAATTCAGTAGGCAAATAGGGGGATAACTCCAACATCTTCAGAAACAAGCCCTTGAGATTGGAGACTAAGGCGTCAATCTCCATATCGGGCTCAAAATCCTCTGCAATCGGAGTTACCCGGGCCTGCATATAAGGCTCTTGACTGACGATCTCCTCCACCCGGAAGCGATACAGCCCTTGGATCAGCAGGCGGACCACTTCGTCCTGGGTTTTACCCATCTTAAGGATCACCGCGGCGGTGCCGACCTGGTAGAGATTATCCCGTCTTGGGGCCTCCAGGGCAGCTTGTTGGCTGGCCAGAATGCCAATGATCTTATCTTTTAATAAGGTGTCATCCACCAAATGCTGGGCGGAATCCTCGGCCAAGGATAGTGGGACAACTATCCGGGGGAAAAGCACCAAATCGTTCATGGGCAGAATGGGCAATAACCGGGAATCCCCGTTCGCCATGGCCTCCGGGCTTGCCGCTAACGCCGATTCCGCCTCTAAGTTTTTCGGTAAGCTCATAATATTATTTTCCAGTTATCTTTATGGTCTCATTTTTAAAAACTGGCGCCGCGCCTCCCCCTGCTATTCTTCCTTGACCGTAATGGTCTTAGCCGGGGTCGGCGGCCGGAAGGGTAGACGCACTTCCAAAATGCCATTGCTATATTCGGCCCGCACCTGGCTTTCCTCAATCAATCGGGGAAGCTGGAAGGTGCGATCGAATAGTCCGTAATCGATCTCCAGTTGTAAAAACCGCTGCACCGGATCATTGGTGAAAAACCGCCGCCGCCCGCTGATGTTTAACTGCTGCTGGTTCAGGGTGAGGGATAAATCCTCTTTAACCACGCCGGCCAGTTCCATGCGTATTACCATTTCCCCAGGAGTCTCATAGACATCGACCGCGGGTCGAAATCTGGGTAGCGGGGCTGCGGCCGCCGGGTTCACCGGACCGAACAGGTTATCCATCATCTGGCGCATCTGCTCTTCCAGGCGCTCAAAATCCTTAGCAATACGAATCCTAATGGAGCCCATCGAGGCTCTCCTCAGAAGTTATTTCCCTAATTTTGGTTAGATTCCAGCCTGAGGCAGGAATTTGCTGCTCGGGATTGAACTTATGTTAAGTCAGGTTGAGGGGTTTGTAAAGGGGTAGCAAAGGCCTGGGCTTACTTAGTGTTCATCCGGAAACCCATTGTTTCCCTCCACCCCCGGGGCGCGGGAGTTTCCGGATGAATACTAGTTAAGTAGTATAAGTCAAGTTCAGCAATTTGGTTTAGGGCTGCCGGTCTTTGGTCTTTTCGGGGCCGATAATCTAAGCCGCGCCGGGCCACCGAGGATGGGCGACAAATTTGCCCGTCGGCGGCGGCCCAAGCGAACTGCGGCTTTTCCCGGGGTTTAATCCAGAAAAGCTTACATGGGTTTGGCCGTTTCTGGCTCCGGGCCTTTTGGGGGCGACTTTTCGGTATCCGCCGGGGCGCGTTGTTTTAATCGCCTTTTCGGGACATAACTGCGGCGGGAAGATGACACTGGTTGTGGAGAGATATATCGTGTCAACATCCACCCCTCGGCGCCATCCCGCAAGTTTCGAACTTTTACCCAGCCTCGGGGTGAATCTCCCAGTTTTTCCACCGTATCATTGAGTTGAACCGTGCCGGTGACGGTGGAGGAATACAGGGGATAGAGCCGCAGGTTCACCCGTGAGGCAGCTACATAAAAATATTTGGGTGAATAATGCGGCGGTGATGGAGTAGTGGGAGGCACTGCGGAGAGGATATCGGCAGTCAGCCACCCCACCGCGCCGTTACGCAGGGCACGCACTTTCCACCAGCCATAGGAATTGGTATCCAGATATTCCACCCGATCAGAGCGATAGAGGCGGGTTACGACGCCGCAATCCGGAGCCGGACATTCCCGCAAAAAGGTCTCCCCGGCAATTACATAAAAGATGCCCGAGGCTGCGTAGGAAAGGGAATTTCCGCAGATAATTGCCGCCAGGAATAAAAACCCTACGATTGCCTGGCCAAACCGGTGAGTGGACATGGATTTTTCTCCTTTCCTCGCTTTAGGATTCCAAGTCTTCAATTTTCTTAATCTTCCACTGTCCCAATTCTTTGGCAAACCAAACCTTATAGGAAAAATCATTGGTCTGCAGATTCTTGGTGGTCAGATTTTGGCTGAGGGTACTCCAGGTAACTTCGGCGACGGCGTTATCGCTGCCTAATTCCCTTATTTTGCTTAGCGTAAAAACCATTTTTTTGAAATCGAATTTTCCCCAGGTGGTCAAAACCTCCTGGCGTTTTTTATCCAATTCGGGATAGAGAAAAGAAAGACAGCTCATGTAAAGGATGATGTCTTTGTTAAGATTGGCTTCTTTGAGATTATATAAGACTTTTTCCAGGCCGGTCTGCAGACTGGCTTGCCGAGATATCTCCAGCGGTTGAGCCGGTTCCGCTTCGCCGGGCTTGGCGGCCGGAGCAGCTGATGGCTCCGGTTGGCTGACTGAGCTTGGCGCAGGCGAAGGCTGGCGATCACGTTGCAGAACCAGGATCAGAACAACCCCTAAAACTGCTACCGCGATTATGCCTATCAGCCACGCTTTGGAGATGAAGCGGGGCAGCACGGTTCTGCTTTTTTTTAATGGAAAGTCACATTCGTGGCAAAAGTTTTGATCCGCACTCACCGATGCGCCACATCGGGGGCATCGGGGAGAAGGCGGTGGTACAGTCTTCAAATCGTGGCCACACTGTTTGCAATAATGCTGGCCTTCTTCATATGGCGTTTGGCATTCAGGGCACAGTGGCATTCCGATCTCCTTTTGCATGATCTTCAATTGCTGGCCATGATAGCACAACTTTCTAAAAAAAAGCAACTGTTACCCTATGTTAGCTTTATTTCGGTTGACTTCCGCCCATTTGTAACCCCACTTGCCATGGCGGCTTTGGGCGCGACGCGGGAACTGGCGACCGGGTGGGAATGATAAGTACGCCTAATATTTCGGGGAGACAACCTTAGCACCGTTGCCAAAGACTCCCTACCCTTATCTTCTAGAACAGGAAGCAGTGGTGATTTTCCAGGTCTTGCGGTATAATGGAAGGGAAACCTTGCATACGTGGAATGCCGGTGACGGTGGGAACGATTTTGGGATTTATGGCTTCCGGCAAAACGGTTGCTGAAGTGCTTGCCGATTATTCTTACCGAGGCCGGGAGGATCTATTGGAAACACTGCCATATGCAGCCTGGCGGGCCGAATTAAGATTATGGCGACACCAAAAGAAAATTATAGCTGTGCCCTTTGTATTGAGAACAAGGACTGTGAGGATTTGGAAAAACGCAAGATTTATCACGTGATTGCTGATAAGGAGGCCGAAAAGGAAGGCTATACCAGGGTAATCGATGAATCAGGTGAAGACTATCTTTATCCGCAAGCTTATTTCATTATTGTCCAATTGCCTCGGGAAGCGCAACAGGCGCTAAAGTTATCAAAGTAACCTGTGCCTATTTTTAAAACTCACCGCCAAAACTGAAAATCAACTAATTTTCAGTGGGTTAGTTTTTTTGGCTCCCCGGGACGGACTCGAACCGCCGACCAAGTGGTTAACAGCCACCCGCTCTACCAACTGAGCTACCGGGGATTGTGACCCGCGAAATTTTGAGCACCCAGGTCCTGAATCAGGACCCCCTGGCTGGGGGACGAGGATTCGAACCTCGGTAAGCAGATCCAGAGTCTGCTGTCCTGCCGCTGGACGATCCCCCAATCCCCTTCTTTTATAAGATATCAAATTAATTTTGTCAACCGCACTTTCGAGGCGATTTTGACCTCCCCAATTTTCCGCGGGACCGACCTCGCCCATAACTGGTGAAGCTTTCCGCAATAAATCTTAGGTTATCAAAAAAGTTCTTGACAACAGATATATAGTAGGTTATTATGCTTTTAAATACAATATATAGTATTTTAAACAAGTTAGATCCCGCTCGCCAATAGCGATCCAAAAAGGAGACGGAGATGATCAGCACGGCAATCGATAGGGAGATCGGGGGGGGACTGTCCTTAACCCCTAATGCGCTGGTAGTTCTGAAAAAACGTTATCTCAAAAAGGACAACCAGGGGGAGGTCTGCGAGGCCGCGCCCGATATGTTCGAGCGGGTGGCCGCGACCATCGCCCAGGTGGACCGCCTCTATGACCCGGAGGCCGATATCGCCGCCACCACCCGCCGGTTTTACGACTTAATGGCCTCATTGGCCTTTATGCCCAATTCTCCCACCCTGATGAACGCCGGGCGGGAATTGGGGCAGTTGTCGGCCTGCTTTGTGCTGCCGGTCGAGGATTCCATTGACAGCATCTTTGAGGCCATTAAACAGACCGCCCTGATCCACAAGAGCGGCGGCGGCACCGGCTTTGCCTTTTCCCGCATCCGCCCCGAAAACGACCCGGTGCTGTCCACCAAGGGCGTGGCCTCGGGGCCGATTTCCTTCATGAATATCTTTGATGTGGCCACTGAGACCATCAAGCAGGGCGGCACCCGGCGGGGCGCCAATATGGGCATCCTGCGGGTCGATCATCCCGATATCGAAAAATTCATCACCTGCAAAAACCGGCTGGATCGCTTAAACAATTTCAATATTTCCGTAGCCCTGACCGACGCCTTCATGACTGCCGTGGCGCATGGCGCGGAGTTCCCCCTG
>JAQVHY010000013.1 GCA_028695935.1 Desulfobacca sp. | reverse complement strand
ACCCTGATAACCTCTCACCCGTGGGGTTTGCTGGAGCAAAGTCTATAATGGTTTATTGCTCAATAATATCTATAGGTTATCATGGTTTTTGCTAGAGATCAAGATAATAATCGATCAATTTAGGTATGACAATCTGAACAACATCATTGAAAGCGTAGCTTCTGATACGGACATTGATACACTGGACTTCTTTGGCATGATCACCAATACCGCCATCGCCAAAATTAACGTTACCTTTAATCAACCCCCTTTTGGGTGGGGGCTTGACAACCTCTACTACGGCAATCTTACTGCTACTCCTGTTCCCGGCGCTGTCTGGCTCATGGGTTCTGGTCTTATGAGCCTGATCGGGTGGAGAAGGTTTAGGATGAGATAGAAAACCTGCAATAAAGTTTTATTTAGGGCAAGATCAGCTACGGGCCTTGCCCTTTTTTATGGAGAATTTAAAATAGAATATCACTTGCCATGTTTAAGGATTATCCCTTCTCCCGAAGAAATTCCATGTTAGGAAGGGATTTCAGAACCGGCGGGGCTTGACTTTTGGAAAATTTATCCGCCCTCAGGCGGGCGCGCTTGATGATTATATTACTGGCTCGATAGTGTGAGGATTTCCAGATTCCTTTTTGGTCAAAGGATATTATCCCTTGATGGAGAGGTTGCCTGGACAAATCTGGAATATTACCAGTCAGATAGTTGCATAACCCTAAAACCTAATATATGGCCCTAGCTTGAGTTAATTGCCTACTCCCACCCCAAATTATCTTTTTATTTTTGCCTCTGGCGATCCCGATACTGTCCAGATCGATCCCCTGATTTTCTGGCGCCGTGATCGGCACCCCATCGAAGGATCAACTATCCGTTATTTTATAAATTTTACCGACCGCATTGACTATCTGAGCAATTTAGGTTATTTTGCAACTTAGTTGAAAAATGAGCCAATGGTGTAATTTCCGACAACTACTGGGCCGTCATCAGCTCAGGCCCACAACCTTACGCCTGCGGGTCCTGGAGATCTTGGGGGCCGCGCCGCAAGCTTTGCCGGTCCAGAAAATTCTGGCCTTGATCAGGACCGAGCGTTCAGTCAACAAGGTGACGATCTATCGCATTTTAGGCGATTTTTGCAATTTGGGGATTATCCGCAAAATCAACCCCGAGGGTAGATCGACCTTTTACGAACTTGCGTGTGAGCACCACCCCCCGCATCCGCATTTCCAGTGCCGCCGTTGTGGCGAGGTGCAGTGCCTGGAGTCGATTTCCCTCGATCATTTATGTGAGGAACTGAAAGAGGTTTTGGGTCCGGGCGCGCTTCGGGTGGAAATTCGCGTGGAGGGCATCTGCCCGAAATGCCAGGCGCTAACCCCAAAAAAAGTATAATCATGCGGTAATATAAAGATGTGGGGTAAAAAAACTAAACTTTCAAAGCCCGGCTCATTAAGATTTTTCCTAAACCAAAAACGCTTTTCCTCTCTTAGGATCTCAGTTTTTTGGGGGTTGATCCTGCTCTTGATGACATTGTTGGTCCTTATTCCCCCGAAGGTCTGGGGGGTAAAAGCGCCAGGGAAGATTATCGTCGTCGCCAGTATCATTCCCTTGGCAGACTTCTGCCAGAACCTGGGAGGGGAGCGGGTTCAGGTGGAGGTGTTGGTGCCCCCCGGGGCCAGTCCCCATATCTTTGAACCACCGCCCTCAGTAATTGGTACGGTTAAGCAGGCCCAGGCCTTGGTTTATGTGGGGGCCGGGTTAGATCCCTGGGTCAAGCGTCTTCTGGACAGCCGTGACCCCAGAAATTTAGTGGTCGTTGAAGCCGCGCGGGTCATTGCCTTGATCAGGCAAGGGGATTCTCACCCGCATGAACAGGGCAATCCCCATGTCTGGTTGGATCCGGTGCTGGCCAAAGGCATTTGCCAGGACATCGCCCAGGCCCTGATCATCATTGATCCTAGCCATCGTCAGGATTATGAAGCCAATCTGATTAATTACCTCCACCGGTTGGAAGAATTGCATAACGACATAAAGAATACGGTGGCGAGTTTTACCCATCGCCAATATGTCTGTTTCCATCCCGCCTTCACATATTTTGCGCAGCGTTATAATCTTCAGGAAGTAGGGGTCATTGAAATCGCCCCGGGTCGGGAGCCCAGCCCGCGTCAGATCCAAAATATTATTGACTCTATCCACCGCTATGAGATGCGAGCGGTTTTTGCCGAAGCCCAATTAAGTCCCCGGATAGCCGAGGTGATCGCCCGCGAGGCCGGGGTCCAGGTGCTGCTCTTGGATCCGCTGGGCGGCCGGCCACCCTACGGGACCGATTACCTTGAACTAATGCGCTATAACCTCTCGATCATGGCACAGGCCCTACGTTGATGGGAAGCGAGGCAGTTCAGATCCGAAATCTATATCTCAAATTTAATCATCTGCTGATCTTGGAGAACATAAACTTAGAGATCCAAGCCGGTCGGTTCGTGGGGGTATTAGGCCCTAACGGCGCGGGGAAAAGCTCTTTATTAAAGGTTATCCTGGGACTGGTGAAACCTAGCCGCGGCGAAGTGTTGGTCTTTGGCGAAACCCCGCACAAGCTAAGGCGGATGAGACATCTGGTGGGTTACTTGCCTCAGAGGCCATTGGGAAATCCCCATTTCCCGGTATCGGTGCTGGAGGTCGTGCTGATGGGACGGTATGGCCATATCGGGTTGATTAAAAGGCCCGGGGCAACCGATAAGGAAATTGCCCTGCGAAATTTGGACCGGGTGGGGATTGCCCATCTGGCCGATCGACCGATCGGGGAGCTTTCCGGCGGCGAACAACAGCGGGTGTTCATTGCCCGAGCCTTGTCGGCCGAACCACGTCTCCTGTTGTTGGATGAGCCGACCGTTTCTTTGGATGTCTGTTCTCAAGATGAGTTGTATGAACTGATCAATAACGTCAAACTCGAACTGAACCTTACGGTAATCATGGTGTCGCATGACATCGGCGCGGTAGCCAGCCACGTCGATGATATCATCTGTATTAACCGACGCATTCACGTCCACCAGTCCCCGCCGATCGGTCGTATTGCCTTGGAGAACACCTTCGGTTGTAGTGTAGAGTTTCTCTTTCACGGAGAAATTCCGCATCGCGTGGTCCGAGTGCATGATGATTGACCTTTTGCATCTGGACTTTTTCCAACGGGCCTTGCTGGCCGGAGCCCTGCTCAGCCTGATCGGCGGGCTGCTGTCGGTATTTGTCATTCTGCGCCGTATGGCTTTTATTGGCGTGGGCATCTCACATTCGGCGTTCGGCGGCGTGGCACTGGGTTTCCTGTTAGGAGTCGATCCCCTGTGGACCGGGGTGGGTTTTGCGGTCCTGGTGGCGCTGCTCATCGAATGGGTCCGCAGCCAGGGCCGTCTGGAGGAAGACGCGGCCATCGGCATCTTCTTTGCCGCGGCCATGGCCCTGGGGGTGGTCTTTTTACACTTTTCGCCGACTTACAATGTCGATGTCTTTGGGGTGTTGTTTGGCAACATCCTGGCCATCGGCCAGGTGCAATTAATCCAGATTCTGATCATTACCCTGGCCGTGCTGGCCACCATGGCGGCCATCTTCAAAGAACTGGTGTTTTTGAGCTTTGACGAAGAAATGGCCTGGGTCAGCGGCGTGCCGGTGGAAGCGCTGCGCTGCTTGTTTCTGGTCATCATGGCGCTGGTCATCATTGTCTCCATCTACCTGGTGGGGATCATCCTGGTGTCCGCCCTGATGGTTATCCCCGGGGCCATTGCCCGCCAACTGACCCAAAAGGTGCGCACCATGATAGTGGTCGCCATGGCCAGCGCCTTGGGTTCGACCTTAGGGGGTCTGTATTTCTCCTATCAGGTGGATTGGCCCTCCGGCGCGGCGGTAGTACTGTTGCTGTCACTATTATTTATGATTTCTACGCTGGTGAGGCGGACAAGGCAGCGTCCGATAGGCTAATTGACTGATGTCCTTCCCAAAAACCACACCGAAGCGCAGTCCTAAACTAAGAATCCCAATATTAGGGCTGCTTCTGGCCCTGTATTTACCGCTGATCAGCGCCGTCTTCCACACCTTACACACCTGTCAGCGAGCCAGCAATCATTATGGCACCTGCCGGAAATCGATCCCCGGCAATCTTAATCAAGGCCCCCGGACAGTAATTTGTCCATCCAACCCTAAAAGCCAATTTGCCGCTCCGACCTGCCATAATCCAGCTCAGCCGGTCCGCCCGCATTCCCGTAAATGTCGGGCCTGTGCGTTTTTCCAACATTTTTTAGGCCAGGACTCCGGTCCCCCCCTGGGTTTAACCCCGCAATGGATCGTCATTGACCAGATTGGTCCGTTTTATTCAACCATAATTGTCTCTCCGTACTTTGTCTGCCCGATCCCTCGGGCCCCGCCGCGCGCTTCCCTGGCTTAGCCTAGTTGCCATCCAGAAACTCCCCCGCCCCTGGTGGGAGATTAACACCGGTTTGAAGGAGCAGATTGGTCCGAAGCTTCTATACAGAAACTCCCCCGCCCCTGGTGGGAGGGGGTTGGGGGGAGGGGGACGTGGGTTTCCGGGTGGACCCTAGCCTAACCCCTAAAGCCCAAAAAAACCGGATTAGTGCGGAACCCCTTAGACTTGGTTAACGGCTTCTTGGTCTAGCTGGCTTCCCGAAATCTGTGCCATCTGAGCCGCCATTTCTTTGGTCAGCCTCAGCCTTAGAGGAGGAGGGCAATGTTCGCCATTCTTAACCAGCATAAGGTAATAGTGGCCCTGATCATTATCGGCCTATGGTGCGGGCCGCTCCCGGTCTATGCCGAATCCGAAATTATCAGCTTAGATAGCCATCAAGATGAGCAATCAGCCGTATCCGTCGCCGAACCGGAAAAGGCCGATACGGTGCAACTGGAAGCGGTGGTGGTCACTGCGACCCGCACCGAAACCCCGGCCTTTGACACCTCGCTGCCGGTTAATGTCATCTTGCGGCAGCAGATCGAACGTGAGCAGCCCATTTCGATGGCCGACCTCTTCAAGCGGCAGGCCGGAGTAGATGCCTCCACCACCGGCCCCGGTATAGTCCGGCCTATGATCCGGGGCCTCTTTGACGACCGGGTGTTGGTCCTGGTGGATGGCATCCGGCTATCGGAACAGCGGGGCGGGGGCAATCATCGCCTGTCCATCGATCCGGAGCAGATCGAGCGCATCGAAGTGGTGCGGGGCCCGGGCTCGGTGCTTTATGGCTCGGACGCCTTGGGAGGGGTGATCAATCTCATTACCCGCCAGGCCAAAGTTGAGGAGCGCCCCGGAGGGCGCGCGCAGTTCTCCTTAGGGGGCGGGGTCAACAGTGCCAACGACGGCCTGGAGCACACCGCTAATCTGCAGGCCGGATATAATAACGTCAATCTGTTTTTTAACAGTGTCTATCGTAATACCGGTGATATCAAAACCCCCAGCGGCAACCTGCCGCACAGCTTTTACCGGGGTTTTACCTTAAGTGGCGGCGGCAATCTGGCCTGGCCGCAGAGCGAACTGGCCTTGTCGGCCTGGGGTACTCAAGCCGATATCGGGGTGCCGAATCGCACGGCCCAAGAGAGTTATTTTCAAGACGAAGTCCAGGTCATGGCCCAGGGGACTTATCGCCGCTATGAGATTGCCGAGTTTTGCCCGGAGATCAAGATTGACGCGGCGTTTCAGCGCCATCAACGGCATATGCACCTCCTCAACCCGGCCCCGCCGACCGTGGCTCAAGAGGTTTTTCTGGACATCAATACCTGGAACTTGCAGCCCCAGGCCAACGTTACCTGGGGCGAGCGACACCGGTTCACCACCGGCCTGCAATGGTTCCGGGAAGATGTCACTTCGACCCGGGACCGCTGGCTGATTACTCCGGGTGGTTGGCTGCCCCGGCCCCTCCCCGGAGTGATTCCCGATGCCGACCGCACCGGCGTTGGTCTGTATGTTCAGGACGACATCAGCCTGAACTCACGCCTGTCTCTGACCCCCGGAGCCCGGTTTGACTGGATCCGGTCGGCCTGTGGGGAGTTGGACTTACATCCGGTCCGGGCCACTACCGAGGATGACACCGCGGTGAGCGGCAACCTGGGATGGTTATATCGGTTGAACCCCCACCTCAACCTGGTCGCCAATGTCGGTCGGGCCTTTCGGGCTCCGACGCTGCTTGAACGCTTCTTTTACGGCCCCCATCAGGAGACCGTAGATATCGGCAATCCCAATCTCAAGCCCGAAACCAGCTTCAACCTGGATCTCGGCTTGAAGGCCAGATTTTCCCGTTTTCAGGGCACCTTGAGCCTGTTCCGCAACGAAATTGCCGATTATATCATTAAACGCCGTACCGGCATTTTTGACCCGGCCAGCGGCCTGGAAATCGCCAACTGGGAGAATGTGGGCCGGGCCTTGCTCTATGGGGTCGAAGCCGAGGGGGAGTTTGACCTGGGGTCCGGTGTTGCCCTGTTTGCCAATCTCAGTTACGTGCGCGGTAAGGACCAGACCCATTCCACTGATCTCCCGGATCTACCGCCCTTAAAAAGTAATTATGGCCTGCGCTATGAGCGAAAAATTCAACCGGACTGGGAACTGTGGACCGAAATAGCCGGACTGACCGCGGCCCGCCAGGGTAAGGTCGCACCCTGGGAAGAGCCTACCGGGGGCTATACCACTTTTACCTGGTCGGCTGCCGCCACCTATCGCCAACATCTGCATCTGACCCTGATGGTGGCTAATCTGACCGATAAAAGCTATCATGACCATCTCTCTGAGGTCACCTGGCTCAACGAACAGCCGGGCCGCAATGTCCGGTTTAATTTGGACTTTAAATTTTAATTATTACATTATTCAAACATAATTCAGTTTTAACAAATTATAAGAACCTGCTATGCTTATCCAACCTATATAGGTGAAACCAAGGTTTACTCCCAACTCAGATAATACAATTTTTAGTTGGTGATTGATTTATAAAATAAACTGTAGTACCAGTACCATATGTTTTTACACAACCCGTGATCTAATAAAACCATAGGCTTAGCGATAAGGCTAAACCCAATATCTCAACTAACAAACCAAAAAAACTTGATTTTTATGGCTAGAAATGGAGATTTATTTATGGGTAACTCACCTAACATCTTGGCAGAAATTATCTCAAGTGAAAATGAGGTAACCAGGTTTTTATATGCTTTATCCGCCTATCCTCTATTCAGGAATGAACTTATAGGCTTTCTCACAAACGGAAAATTCGGGGCAGAACATGTCGATTGGGAGGACATGTTTTTACAGCAGAACATTGGAGGTGTAAGACCAGACCTGTCCGTGTTGAATGAAAAACTAAGCCTTCTTGTAGAAGTAAAAACTTCCCTCTACACCCAGTTGACAGACGCTCAACCTGAAATCTACCTTGATTCCCTAAGTGGTTCACAATTCGCAGGAGAACGTATATTAGTAGTCTTTTTGCCAAGGTGCTACCGGCATCTTGCCGAATTAAGAGACCGGATATCTGCCTGGAGGAATAAAAATCAGGATGTCATTATAACAATTTGTTTCTGGGAAGACTTGTTAAGCCGGCTGGATAAATGCGGCTTGCCAAGTATGAATACTTACATAAACGATTTTTACCGCCTTCTGCACAAATGGTTCGAAAAGCCCATCTTAAGACTCAAATATGAGGAGATCGAAGTCATGTATAAATCGGAAACTGCTAGGGGGATTAAAGCAATACTTAACCTAATTAAGCAAGTACAATCTGAGCTTGAGAAAACTTATCAGGTAAATAGATCTTTTAATAAAGAATGGTGGAATAATGGTGAATTTGGGTTTTATGTGCAAATTAATAATCTAAATGTCCTCTGGTTTGGACTATGGCAGGCTTACTGGGAGAAAAACGCCGTCCCTCTCTGTTTTGGAGTTGATACAAAATGGGATGATAGATTGACGGCGGGTTTTCGACAATTGCATAAAAAAATTGACACAATGGATTCTTATTTATTATCAAATATTGAGCAACATATACTCCTCTCAGATGATCGGGTGGGGAAAATAACGGCATTGCTAGAGGACGAAATAAAGGCTCTTTCTAGCTTATTGTCTTCTGTTTCTGAGGCTTAAAAATAAAATTGTGGGAGCTATAATGCGGCCGCCACAACGGTTAGAATCGCTGGGCCGGATGTTGACTTACATCCTCAGCCATCGGCCGGATGAGTTCGGCCTGGTGTTGGACGCCCAAGGCTGGCTGCCTATTAAAGAGCTGCTCCGGGCCTTGAGCGAGGAGCCGGGCTGGGGGTTTGTCCGGCGTTCGCATCTGCAGGACGCGGTTTACCTTCTTACTCCGCGCCGTTTTGAAATTTCCGCTAATCTTATCCGAAGCCTACCTGCTGGTGCCGCGCTCTGCCGCGCCGCGGAAAGTGAGTGGCCGCCCGCCCTGCTCTATCGGGCGATTACCCGCAAGTCCCATGCCGTGGTGGCCCAGCAGGGACTGCGGCCAACGCCCGACGGTCAACTAATCCTGGCCCGAAATGTCGAGATGGCCCAGCGCATCGGTCAGCGCCGCGATCCCCAGGCAGTGCTGGTCACGGTCCAGGCCCAGGCCGCGGCCGCGGTAGGTAGCCAATTTTACCGCTATGGCGAAGAGCTATTTCTAACCACCGCGATCCCGCTGAATTTCCTCCAGGTACCACCCTGTCCGAAAGAAGAAGCGAAGAAACCGGCCCCGAAACCTTCTACCCCTGAAGAACTCAGGCATACAACTGCCATCCCCGGATCAGTGCTACTGGATATTCAAGGTAGGCCGGTAAACCGCAGCAAAGAGCAGCGGCGGAAAAAAGGACCGGAGTGGAAAGAGCAGGCGCGGGCCGAACGGCGTCAGCGCCGCCGCCAGCCGCGTTAACCCATTCCGGCGTCCATTACCCGGGAGAACTAGCGGTGTGCTAAAAGGTGAACTTCCCCAAGCAGTACAGCAGGCATTAGCGGAACTGCGGCTATCTTTAGAGCAGATTTACGGCCCTCGCTTCCGTGGCCTATATCTTTATGGCTCTCATGCGCGTGGCGATTACCGTGCTGATTCCGATGTCGACCTCCTGATTGTCCTTAAAGGTGAAGTTAACCCCTGCGCTGAGATCAACCGGCTCAGTGAGCTAGTTTCCGATCTGTGCTTGCGGTATGATCTTTTGATCGCGGTTTTCCCGGTCCCGGAAGCGTGGCTGCAGAACCGACAAAGTCCACTCTTCAAGAATATCCGGCGGGAAGGAATCCTACTGTGACCTTGGCTGAGGAAATCAACGGCTTGCTGGGGAAATCACGCCGTTATCTTGATTCTGCGGAAATCTTGAGGATTCAGCATGATTATGATTCTGCTATCTCCAGGCTTTATTATGCTATGTTTTATGCTGCGGAAGCCCTATTACTGGGCGAAGGTAAAGCCTTTTCCAGCCACCGGGCGGTTATTTCGGCATTTGCCCGGCTTTTTATTAAAGCTGGCCTGATGCCCAAAGAGCTGCATCAATGGCTGCGAGAGGCTTTTGAAAAACGGCAAATCAGTGACTACGAAATTTTGACCGGCATCGATGATAGCGCGGTTCAAGATTTACAAGCTAAGGCTGAGAGATTCCTATCCATGACCGAAGAATTTCTAAGGAGCCGAACCCGCTAAAAAATTAATCTTAAACACTTTGGGAAAGTTTGGTTCTACTCATTACATCGAAAGTTAAAGAGGGATTAGAGGCGATATGGACGCCCTGATCATCTTGGGTTGCCTGATCGGGAAGGACGGCTATCCCGGTCGGGTGGCGCGGTTTCGGGTGAGCCATGCCCTGCGCTTAGCGGTGGAGCATTATCCCCAAAGCTACCTGATCCTGAGCGGCGGCCAGCAGCCCGGCACCCCGACTTCGGAAGCCCGGGCCCTGGCGACCTGGGGATTGGGCTGGGCGGAATCCGAGTGGGATGCCTCCACCCGCCAGCACCTGGCAGCGCGCCTGCTCTATGAGGAAGGTAGCCTGACCACCGCGGAGTCGGCCAAGAACACCGTGCGCTTGTTGAGAGACAAGGGTTTTACCCAGGCGGGCCTGGTGACCGATAGCCTGCATATCTACCGGGCCGCCTATCTGTTCGCCCGCCAGGTGGCCGACCACCAGTTGTACCTCCACCCCTTGCCGGTCCCCGGTCTTTATGCCGATTACTGGCGACGACGGCGCTACGGTCGGCTGAGCAAGCTGGTGTTGCGGGAAGGGGGCGCCTGGGTCAAACTGCTGGGGCAACAGTTGCTCGGCGGGGGACGGGTTTGAAGAGTTCAAAGTTCAAAGTTCAAGGTTCAAGGTTCAAGGTTTGAGGTTTGAGGTTTAAAAATAAGGCAGATTTTAATTAAGCCAGGAAATATTTAGTAATTTGCGGGGGTCTTCAGGTTTCCGGAGGAAGGGGGTGGAATCAATTTTTTAAGTTAAAAAATAATATGTTCCTGTTTTATTTATTAAATCACTGTCATACGCTTTGGCTTGAGGCGGAATTTGGCTGGGACCAGGCCGGTTCCTAGGGCTTCGCAGCGTAACTTCTTAGAGTTTTAAGGAAAATTTAAAAAAAAACTTCTGGTCACAAAATATTCTTGACAAAAAGGCCAGATGATCGTAAAAACTACCTGTCTTGGGATTATAAGTTGGTTTGGTTGGTAGGATTGTGGATTTTTTCATTAGATAACCATTCTCCCGGTTGAGGCTAGCTAAGATGGTGGAATTGAAAAGGCCGGTAAGCGCCGAATTGACCCCCGAGCAGGTGAGCAGCATAAAAGAGGTTTGCGCCCGATTAAGTCAGGTGCGGGGCAAACTATTACCGATCTTGCATGCGGTACAAGACATCTGTCATAACTGGCTGCCGCTGGAAGCCCTACAGTTAGTCGCCCAGGAGCTGGAGATCCCCTATGGCTATCTTTATGGGGTGTTGAGCTTTTACTCGATGTATTCGACCTCGCCCCGGGGCCAATATATCATCCGGATGTGCGAATCACCTCCCTGTCATATCTGTGGGGCCGATAATATCCTGGACATTTTAAAGGCCGAGTTGGGCATTAAAGTGGGGCAGACTACTGAAGACGGCCTGTTTACCCTGGAGCTGACTGCCTGTCTGGGGGTATGCGAAGTGGCCCCGGCCATGCAGATCAATGAGGTGGTGTTCGGCAATCTGACCGCCGATCGGGTGAAACAGATCATTGCCGATTACCGGGCCGGGAAAACCGTGGATTACCGGACCCTGCCCCGCACTACCAACCCTTTAAGTGCCTACCCGCCCAGTCCCGATGAATTGATCCTGTTCCAGAACGTCGACCAGATTGACCCCATGAAAATTGAGGACTATCTGGCCCGCGGCGGTTACGAGGCCCTGAAAAAGGCAGTGACCACCATGACCTCGGAAGAGGTGGTCAATGAAGCCAAGGCCTCCGGTCTCAGAGGCCGGGGCGGGGCCGGCTTCCCGGCCGGGCTGAAGTGGTCCTTTACCCTGCCCAATCCCAACACCCCGAAATATATCGTCTGTAATGCGGATGAAGGGGAGCCGGGCACCATTAAAGATCGCTATATCATGGAAGGCGATCCCCACCGGGTGTTGGAGGGCATGGCCATCGCCGGTTATGCGGTGGGGGCCTCGCATGGCTACATCTATGTGCGGGGTGAATATTATCTCTCCATGCTCAGGCTGCAAAACGCCATTGATCAGGCCACCCAGCAGGGTTATCTGGGCAAAAGTATTTTGGGCACCGATTTCAATTTTACTATCGAAGTCCAGACCGGCGGCGGGGCCTATGTGTGCGGCGAAGAAACCGCGCTGATCGAATCGATCGAAGGTAAGCGCGGTAATCCCCGGGTCAAACCACCCTTCCCAGGGGTAGTGGGCGTCTGGGGTAAACCAACCATCGTCAACAATGTCGAGACCCTGTCCAGCGTGCCGTCGATTATCCTGCATGGCGGGGAATGGTATAAGCAGAAAGGCACCGAAGACGCCGCCGGGACCAAGATCTTCCAGGTCGTCGGAAATGTCCAGCGCCCGGCGGTGGTGGAAGCCAATCTGGGCATGAGCTTAAGGGAGTTGATCGAAAAATATGGCGAGGGGGTCCGGGACGGCAAGAAGTTCAAGGCCTGTCAGACCGGCGGCACCTCGTTCGGGTTCCTTACCGACGAGCAGCTTGACACCCCGATGGAATATGCCGCCATGGCCAAAGCCGGAGGGGCCTTGGGCTCGGGCACCATGTTGGTCATGGACGAGAACACCTGCATCATTGATGTAGTCCGCTGTATCCTGAAGTTTTTCCAGCATGAGTCCTGTGGCTTCTGTCTCCCCTGTCGGCGGGGTACCCGGATTCTCTACGATCTGATTTGCAAGATTGCCAGGGGGCGGGGCGAGGAAGCGGATCTGGATAAAATGATCCATGTCGCCCAGGTAATGGCCGATACCGCCAACTGCGCCTTGGCGATGAGTCCGATCTTTTTTATCAAAACTACCATTGAGCGTTTCCGTGACGAATACCTGGCCCATATTGCGGGCCACTGCCCGGCCGGGGTCTGTAAGATCAAGAAATAATTAGAAAGACCCGCGGATTAAAGGAGCACCAGAATGCTCATTAGTTATTTACCAATCCTGGTTTATCTGATCATTTCGATCGGATTGGCGGTATTGATTGTCGCCCTCTCCGAGGCACTGGGGAAGAAAACCCATACCGCGGTTAAGGATCTGCCTTATGAGTGTGGTATGGTGCCGATCAGCGATGCCCGACACCGTTATGCGGTCAAATTCTATGTCATCACCATGTTCTTCCTGGTGTTCGATATTGAAGCGATCTTCCTCTATCCCTGGGGAGTGATATTTAAACCGCTGGGGTTATTTGGCCTGATCGAAATGGGAGTTTTTATCCTCATCCTGATGGTGGGGTTGGCCTATGTTTGGGGTAAGGGGGCCTTGGAATGGGAGTAGAAGAGCATTTAGGAAATAATGTCCTGACAACTACCCTGGAGAAGTTGGTGGACTGGGGGCGGAAGAATTCGCTGTGGCCCTGTACTTTTGGTCTGGCCTGTTGTGCTATTGAAATGATCGTCACCGCGGCCAATCGCTTTGATATTGCCCGGTTTGGCATGGAGGCCTTTCGGGCCTCGCCCCGCCAGGCCGATCTGATGATCGTCGCCGGGACGGTCACCAAAAAAATGGTGCCCGCGGTGGTGCGCATCTACGAGCAGATGACCGAACCGAAATGGGTGATTGCCATGGGGGCTTGTTCTTCGTCGGGGGGCATCTTTGATAGCTATGCGGTGGTGCAGGGGATTGATTTATATCTGCCGGTTGATGTTTATGTGCCGGGCTGTCCACCCCGCCCCGAAGGATTACTCTATGGCATCCTGAAATTGCACGAGCAGATCCTTAAAGACCCCTTCTTAACCAAGCAATATCGGGAAAGAGTGCAAGCTCGGCAGGAGGCGGCATGAGCGCGGCGGTAGAAAAAGTCCAGGCCCAGTTCCCGGATGAAATCGTGGAAATCTATGAGTTCCGCGGGGACACCACGATCATTATCAAACCGGAGAGAATAGTCGAAATCTGCACTCTGTTGCGGGATGACCGTGAAACCTCTTTCCGTTATCTGTCGTCGGTGGCGGCGGTGGATTACCTGCCGGCCAGTCCCCGGTTTGCGGTGGTCTATCACCTCTATTCGCACCGAAACAAAAATCGGGTAGCCCTGAAGGCCTTTCTGGCCGATGATGCCTACCCCAGCATTCATTCGGTGGTGCCGGTGTGGTCTACGGCTAACTGGCATGAGCGCGAATGTTATGATCTGATGGGTATTCAGTTCCGTGGTCACCCGGATTTACGGCGGATATTAACGCCGCCAGAATGCGAATCATATTTCCCTTTACGTAAAGAAATCCCTGTGCGGGGGTTATAGGAAAGCGAAACCATGAACGGCGCGCAAACTATGCCTCAGACCGAAACCATGGTCCTTAATTTGGGTCCCCAGCATCCCAGTACCCACGGGGTGTTGCGGGTAGTGCTGGAGCTGGACGGTGAGCTCATTGTCAAAGCCGATCCGGATATCGGCTACTTGCACCGTGGTATCGAAAAGATGTGCGAGTTCCGCACTTATCACCAGTGTCTGCCCTTAACCGACCGGATTGATTATCTGGCGGGTTCGGCCAATAACCTGGGTTTTGTGCTCGCGGTAGAAAAACTCCTGGGCGTTGAGGTTCCGAAACGGGGCCAATATATCCGGGTGATGATTGCCGAGTTGACCCGGATTTCCAGCCATTTGTTCTGGTTGGGCACTCACGGCCATGATCTCGGCGCCATGACCCCGTTATTCTACGCCTTTCGTGAACGCGAAAAGCTCATGGACCTCTTCGAAATGGTTTGGGGCGGTCGGCTGTTCCCCTGTTATTTTCGTATTGGTGGATTGGCCGCGGATCTGCCGGAAGGATTTACTGACCAGGTTTGGGAGTTTGTAGAGACTTTCCCCAAGAAGATTGAGGACTATGAAAATCTCTTAACTCACAATCGCATCTGGATTGCCCGCACCAAAGGGGTAGGGGTGATGAGCCCGGATGAGGTGCTAGATTGGGGCTGGTCCGGCCCCATGGCCCGCGGCTCCGGAGTGGATTGGGACCTGCGTCGGGATAACCCTTATTCCAGGTACGAAGATTTTGACTTTGTGGTACCCTTGGGCAGCAATGGCGATACCTATGACCGCTATCTGGTGCGCATGGAGGAAATGCGCCAGAGTAACCGCATCGTCCGCCAGGTTCTGGAAAATCTACCCTCCGGAGACATCAATGTGGCTGATCCCCGGGTGGCCTTGCCCCCCAAGGAACGGGTTTACAACAACATTGAGGCCTTGATTAACCATTTTTTGATTATTGAAGAAGGGGTCATACCGCCGGTTGGGGAAGTTTATCAGGCTATCGAGGCTCCCAAAGGCGAACTAGGGTTCTATATTGCCAGTGACGGTACCGGGCATCCGCTACGGGTAAAGATTCGGGCCCCGTCTTTTGCCAATCTGGCGGCCCTGGGCAAGCTGGCCAAGGGCCGGCTGCTCTCTGATTTAATCGCCCTCATCGGGACGATGGATATTGTCCTGGCCGATGTGGACCGGTAAGAAGGTTTTAGAACATTATAAATTAACTAGCGGCCTGACAGTTAGGAATAGAAGATGATCAACCTGACGATCGATGGTAAAGCCCTGCAGGTGAAAAAAGGTAAGACGATTCTGGAGGCTGCCTTAGCGAACGGCATCCATATCCCGCATCTCTGCTACCATCCCGCCATCAAAGCAATCGGCTCCTGCCGGATCTGTGTGGTAGAGGTAAAGCCGGGGCCACCGCGACCACAACCGGCTTGTACTACGACGGTGGCCGAGGGTATGGAGGTGATTACCCAGTCCGAGCGTTTGCAGGATTTACGCCGAGAACTGGTGAAATTTATCCTGGTCAACCATCCTCTGGATTGCCCCTGGTGTGACAAGGCGGGAGAGTGTCTCCTCCAAGACCTGACCCATGAATTGGGCATTGATGTCGTTGATTACGAGGCGGTAAAAGTACCGCCGCATATTGATTACGAATCGCGGCTGATCGAACGCTATGCCACCCGCTGTGTTACCTGTGGCCGTTGTGTGCGGGTCTGTCGGGATCGAGTTGGGGCTAGTGCCATCAACTTTGAAAGTCGGGGTTATTTTACCGAACTGGGCTGCGGCCATGTTCCCCTGGAATGTGAATTCTGTGGCACCTGCATCGATATCTGCCCGGTCGGGGCCTTAATCAATAAATTATTTAAATATACGGCCCGTTCCTGGGAGTTGACCAAGACCAAGACTGTCTGCCCCTATTGCGGGGGCGGCTGTAATTATGAAGTGCATACCAAAAACGGCCATATCCACCGGGTGCGTAGCCAAGGCTCATTGCTGCTTTGCGGTCGCGGCCGTTTTGGGTTCGGTGTGCTGGAGGCCCCCGAACGCTTACACCAACCCCTGATCAAGAAGGATGGGCAGTTGGTCGCAGCTACTTGGGACGAGGCCTTGGATTATGCGGCCCGCGGATTAAAAGAAGTAATTGATAATGCCGGGCCGGACGCGCTGTATGGCATCGGCTCCCCGCGGGCTACCAATGAAGCCAGTTTCTTATTCCAGAAACTTATCCGCGCTGGTCTGGGACATAATAACCTGGACAGTCCGGCGCGTTATAATTTCGCTCGCGCCCTGGCGGGAATCGCCGCGGTGTTCGGCGAAGCCCAGGTTTCCGGGGTGGCTCTCGGATCTGTCAAGAAAGGTGTTTATCAAAGCCCTTGGGAAGTTCAAGAAGAGGCCAAGGGTAGCGGTTTCCCCTTTGTATTAGGCAATGCCCATCATCTCAGCCACGCCGATGTAATTCTGATCGTGGGGGCTGATGTCACCCCTGAAATGCCCACCTATGGCTGGCGGATTATGGACGCCCTGAAAAATGAAAACTTCCGGCTGGTGGTGGCCAATCCCCGCAAGACCAAATTTGACCGCTATGCCAATCTTAATTTGCGCTATCAGCCGGGTAGTGAACGCCTGCTGCTGATCGGTTTAATGGAAGCGGTGCTGGAAGCCCAACCGGGATATAGCCCTCATCTAGAGGCGGAAGGTTTCGAAGACTTTAAGAAGACCCTGCTTAAGACCTCACTTTCCAAGGTGGCCAAACAGGCTGGAGTAAAAGATGCCGACTTGCGCCAGGCAGGAAAACTTTTGGCTCAGGCCCAAGCTCCGGCGATCATCTTCGGTCACGACCTCATGGCTCAGGAACAGGGGCAGGATAATGTCATCGCCGTAGCCGATCTGTTCCTGTTGATCGGTCAGCCCTGTAACAAAGGCAGCGCCCTCTATCCGATCGCCGAAAAGAATAACACCCGCGGCGTCTGCGATGTGGGGGTGATGCCCAATTATTTGCCGGGTTACCAGTCGCTGGCCGAGGGCGGCGGAGCCTTTGCCAAACTGTGGGGAAAGCCCGTGTCGGATAAGCCAGGGGTAACATTGGAAGAAATGCTCGATCAGCTTGAAAACAATGAACCAGAGGCCCCGAGAGCCTTATACCTGTTAGGGGGTGATCTGGTGCGATTACTGCCCAACCGGCAGCGGACCGAAAGGCTGCTCCAGAAGGTCAGATTTATGGTCGTCCAAGATGCCTTCCTGACCGACACCGCGCGGTTGGCCGATGTGGTATTACCGGTCGCCATCCACGCCGAACTAGACGGGACTTATACCAGTACTGATGGGCGTTTGGGCTGCTTGCAGGCGGCTTTGTCGCCCAACGGGACGCGGCCTGATTGGCAGATCATTACCGAATTGAGCCAGCGCCTGGGATATCCGATGAAATATGGCAGTGCTCCGGCCATTTTCGCCGAGATGGTGCAACTGATGCCGATCTGGGCCGGAATCAAGGAAGGGCATCGCTGGCCTCATAAGAAGATCAGCGTTTCGCTAAACGGAAAATTTGTCCCCTTCTCGACCGAGATCAGCATTCCCGGAGAAGGCAAGTATACCTTAATAGTGGGCAAAACTCTGGCCCATTCCGGTTCTTATACGACTCATGCCCACGGTCCGCAAACCATAATGCCGGGGGCGGAACTAAAAATCAACCCGGCCGATGCCCAGGCCCTGAAGGTCAATGAGGGCGAGCCGGTCAAGATCAGTTCGACTCAGGGGGAGATTACCGTCCCCATTGCCGTGACGGTAGAGATACCCCGGGGGGTGGTGTTCCTGGCGGATCACTTTAGTGATACGCCGGCCAATCTCCTGACTTCCAATTCTAACCTTTGCCGCGTACAGCTTCAGAAGGGTTAAAAGATGAACCTGCCGGTGCTCGTAGGCTTGATGGTTGTCAAAATTACCCTGGTCCTGGTGGTTTTCCTCACTACCATTGCCTATGTGGTATTGATGGAGCGCAAGGTCCTGGGGTTTATCCAATTACGCTATGGTCCTAACCGGGTAGGTCCCTGGGGGTTGCTGCAACCTCTGGCTGACATGATCAAACTCTTGTTTAAAGAAGAGTTTACCCCGCCGCATGCCAATAAGACGCTCTTTGTACTGGCGCCCATGATTGTGGCCATCACCGCCTTTATGCCCTTTGCGGCGATTCCTTTTGCTGATCGCATCCTCCCCGATAGCCTGACCATTTATGGCTATCAGGTAGATCTAACCGTGGCTGCGCTCAACCGAGGGGTTATTGCCGATGTCAACATTGGCCTCCTGTATATCTTTGCCATCTCTTCATTGGCGGTTTATGGCGCGGTAATCGGCGGCTGGGCCTCCAACAACAAGTACTCCTTGTTGGGCGGCCTACGGCTCTGCGCGCAGATGGTCAGCTATGAAGTAGCCTTGGGGCTGTCAGTGATCGGAGTGCTGATGGTGGCCGGCAGCCTGAGCCTGGTAACCATTGTTGAAGCTCAGAAGAGTATGTGGTTTATTGTTTACCAACCACTCGGCTTCCTCCTTTATCTGTGTGCGGCTTTTGCCGAATGTGCCCGGACTCCCTTTGATCTGATTGAGTGTGAAAATGAACTGGTGGCGGGCTACCAGACCGAGTACAGCTCCATGAAATGGGGGCTGTTGATGCTGGGTGAGTACGGCCATATGATTATCGCCAGTGCCCTGGCCGTAACCCTGTTTCTGGGCGGCTGGCAAGGTCCGTTTTTGCCCCCCATTGTTTGGTTCTTAATAAAAACTTTTGCCTTGATATTCTTATTTATCTGGGTTCGTGGGACCTATCCCCGGTTCCGGTTTGACCAACTGATGTACTTTGGCTGGAAGGTCCTTATCCCCCTGGCGTTATTTAATATCCTCTTAACCGGCGTCGTCATGATGTATCTCTAGAGGTAAAACCATGATTTATCCCTTAATCAAAGGCTTAGCTACCACTTTAAGGCATTGTGTCTCCAAGCCGATTACCCTGCAATATCCGGAAGAGAAACGCCAGGTTTATCCAAGATTTAGGGGTCATCCGGAATTACAGGTGGATGAGGATGGCCGCCTCAAGTGTGTGGCCTGTACCTTGTGTATGACGGTGTGCCCGTCCCGGGCGATTACCAAGATCACCCCAGCCGAAGGTCCGAACCACGAAAAATATCCGGCGGAGTTTGTCATTGACCTGACCCGTTGCATCTTCTGTGGCTTCTGTCAGGAAGCCTGTCCCAAAGCGGCCATTGCCCTGAACAATAAATATGAGTTGGCCCAGTATGATAAACGGGTATTGATCTATGATCTGGAGAAGCTGAGAGCTAAGTCTTAATTCCTCAAGATTCGGGGTTAAGGAGTTTAGAGAATGCAAGTGTTATTTTTAATTCTGGCCGCGGTGGCCCTGATTTCGGGGGTTCTGGTAGTTATCCAGGTTAACCCGGTGCGGAGCGCCTTATACCTGATCCTTAACTTCTTTACGGTGGCAGGGATCTATCTGCTGGCCCATGCCGAGTTTATTGCGGCCATTCAGGTGATCGTTTACGCCGGGGCGATCATGGTACTTTTCCTGTTCGTGATCATGCTGCTTAACTTACGTCAGCCAGAAGAAGGCGGGGAAAAACAGCACTTAGCCCAGAAGATCAGCGGCGCGGCTCTGGCCGGGGTGACAGCTCTGTTGGTGATTTATACTTGCACCCGAATCAATCTGGGACCTGCCAAAGAAATGGTACCCGGATTTGGCAGCACCGAGGCAGTGGCCCGTTCATTGTTTACCGATTATCTACTGCCCTTCGAAGTTACTTCGGTACTGTTATTAGTGGCCTTAATCGGGGCGGTTATTCTGGCCCGAGCCAGACTAGATTGAGTTAATCGGGCGTATTCTCAGGCTTGGCTTAACCCCAGTTAAGAAATAGTTCACTGGAACTGAGGGGAGAAAAATAGAAATGGTAGTGCCCTTGATATACTACATAGCTCTCAGCAGCGCCCTGTTCGCCATCGGAGTTATCGGGGTCCTGATCCGGCGCAATGCCATCATTATCTTTATGTGTATTGAAATGATGCTCAACGCCGTGAATCTGTCCCTGGTCGGGTTCGCCGATCACTACCAGGCCATAGATGGGCAGATGTTTGTCTTTTTTGTCATGACGGTGGCCGCCGCCGAGGTAGCCGTCGGACTGGCGCTAATTGTCGCCATTTTCCGTAATAAAGCCACCGTTAATGTTGATGAACTTAATCTCATGAAGTGGTAAGGAGCAGGCCATGATAGAGTATGTCTGGCTGGTGCCTTTGGTGCCGATTCTGGGTTTTTTGTTTAATGGCTTGCTGGGGAAGCGAGTCCCCAAATGGCTCGTCAGTCTGGTCGGCTGCTCGGTTATCGGCATTCCTTTTCTGATTGTCATTTTGATATTCCGGGAATATCTGCAACTGCCAGCCGATGCCAAACCGGTCGAAGTGGTGGTTTATAATTGGATCAGCTCTGGAAACTTCAATGCCCTGGCAGCCTTTTTAGTCGATCCGCTGTCCTTGATCATGATGCTGGTAGTTTCAGGGGTTAGCTTCATTATCCACATTTATTCTGTGGGCTACATGCATGATGATGAAGGCTACCCGCGGTATTTTTCCTACCTCAACCTCTTTGTCTTCGCCATGCTGGTTCTGGTTTCCGCCAACAACTTCTTATTGATGTTCGTGGGCTGGGAAGGCGTGGGGTTATGTTCTTATCTGTTGATTGGCTTCTGGTATGAAAAACAATCGGCCAGCGATGCCGGTAAAAAAGCCTTTGTAGTCAACCGGATCGGTGATTTCGGCTTCTTGTTGGGCATCTTTCTGATCTTTTGGACCTTTAACACTATCAATTTCCGGGAAGTTTTTTCTATCGCGGGCACCAATTTTGAAGTCGGCAGCCTGGTGATTACCGCGATTACCTTATTGCTGTTTGTCGGAGCTACCGGGAAATCCGCCCAATTGCCGCTCTACGTCTGGTTGCCGGATGCCATGGAAGGCCCGACCCCGGTCAGCGCCCTGATTCATGCCGCTACCATGGTTACCGCGGGCGTGTACATGGTGGCCCGATGTAGTGCCCTATATGTGCTGGCTCCGGTATCATTAACGGTCGTTGCTATTGTGGGGGCTGCCACCGCGATTCTGTCGGCTTCAATCGGTCTGGCTCAGAATGATATCAAACGGGTCCTGGCTTACTCCACGGTCAGTCAGTTAGGATATATGTTTTTGGCCTGCGGCGTGGGGGCCTTTGTCGCGGGGATTTTCCATCTCATGACCCATGCCTTTTTCAAAGCCCTGCTCTTTTTGGGTTCCGGCAGCGTTATCCACGCCATGAGTGGGGAACAAGATATGCGGCATATGGGTGACCTCAAAAAGCACTTGCCCATTACTTACTGGACCTTTATTATGGCCACCCTGGCCATTGCCGGAATCTTCCCCTTTGCCGGTTTTTTCAGCAAGGACGAGATTCTTTATAAGTCCTTGGTGGATGGTCATATTCTCTACTGGCTGATTGCCGCGGCCGCGGCCTTTATGACCGCCTTTTATATGTTCCGGCTGATCTTCATGACTTTCCATGGCGAAAGCCGGGTGGACCATGAAGTCCTGCATCATGTCCATGAGTCACCGCCGGTGATGACCCTGCCGCTGATTGCCTTGGCGGTCTTATCGACCATCGGTGGTTTTGTGGGGATTCCCATCATTGAGGGTGCCAATGTCTTCCATGACTTTCTGGCCCCGGCCATCGCCCATGTGCATCGGCCTGAAATTCACTATCCCATCAGTTTTGAAGTATCTATGATGGTAGTGAGCGTCATCATTGCCTTGTTGGGCATCAACACCGCTTACCGCATGTATATTAAGCGACCGGAACTGCCCCAGATCGTGACCGAAAAAATACCGTTACTTTATGATCTGATTTATCACAAATACTATGTGGACGAACTCTATGCCGCTACCGTGGTCAATCCCATCAAAGTGGGTTCCGATTTCCTGTGGAAGGGTGTGGATGAACAGGTAGTGGATGGCGCCGTGAATGGCAGCGCCGGAGTCATTGAATGGTTGAGTTATCATATCCGCAAACTAGAAACCGGCTACGTGCAGAACTATGCTCTGGCAATCTTGATCGGAGTTTTTATTATCGCCGGTTACTATCTCGGGCGCTAGGAGAAGGAGCTGACTGATGAATTTGCCGATTTTATCTATCCTGATCTTCTTCCCCATGCTGGGGGTGGTGCTGATCACCATGCTGAGTCGGGAAAACCAGTGGGTGATTAAATGGACTACCCTGGTGGTGGCAGTGCTCGAATTTATCTTTTCCTTGCCTATATGGTTCCGATTCAATTCGGATACCGCGGCCATGCAGTTTGTGGAGCGCCTTAACTGGTTCCCCAGTTATGGCATCAGTTATCATATCGGTATCGATGGCATTTCGCTCTTATTAGTACTGCTGACGACCTTTTTGACCCCCATCTGCGTCATGGCCTGCTGGAAAGACATCCAGGACAAAGTTAAGGAATTCATGATCTGCCTGCTGTTCCTGGAAACCGGCATGATCGGGGTCTTCTGTGCCCTGGATCTGTTCCTGTTCTATATTTTCTGGGAAGTCATGCTGATCCCCATGTATCTGTTGATTGGGGTCTGGGGCGCGCCGGCTAGGCGGATTTATGCCGCGGTCAAGTTCTTTCTGTTCACCATGTTCGGCAGCCTGCTGATGTTAGTGGCCATCCTGGTGTTGTATTTCTATCATCACAAGGTTACCGGGGTCTACACCTTTGACCTGCTGAAGATCTATGGCCTACAAATCCCCTTCCAGATGCAGTTCTGGATGTTCCTGGCCTTTGCCTTGGCCTTTGCCATCAAAGTGCCGATGTTCCCGTTTCATACCTGGTTGCCGGACGCCCATACCGAAGCCCCTACCGTCGGCAGCGTGATGCTGGCCGCGGTCTTACTGAAAATGGGAACCTACGGTTTTATTCGCTTTAATATGCCATTATTCCCGGAAGCCGCCTGGTATTTTGTGCCGCTGTTCAGTGTCTTGGCCATCATCGGGATCATTTACGGGGCCCTGGTGTGCATGATGCAGCTAGATCTCAAACGGCTGATCGCCTTCTCTTCGGTGAGCCATTTGGGTTTTGTGATGCTGGGTCTGTTTACCTACAATATGGCCGGCGTCCAGGGCGGCATTATTCAGATGATTAACCACGGCCTGTCTACCGGGGCCTTGTTCTTGATCGTCGGTATCATTTACGAACGGCGCCATACCCGACTAATCGCCGAGTTTGGCGGCCTTTCTACTCCCATGCCGATCTATGCGGCGATCTTTATGGTCGTGGCCTTGTCGTCCATCGGGCTTCCAGGACTTAATGGCTTCGTAGGTGAATTCCTGATTCTGTTGGGAGCTTTTAAGGTAAATAAGATTTACGCGATTTTAGCTGCTTCAGGAGTGATTTTTGCGGCTTGTTATATGTTGTGGATGTTCCAACGGGTGATGTTCGGGGTGGTTACCAATGAGAAAAACCGCAACTTGCCGGATCTGAGCATGCGGGAAATCGCTTATTTAGCCCCATTGATACTATTTATCGTCTGGATCGGGGTTTACCCCAACACCTTCCTGGATAAAACCAAGGCTTCGACGGCAAACTTTGTGGCCCAGATGGAACGGGCTAAAGCACCAAAAGTGGCATTAGTTGATGTGATTAAGGGGGATATAAGATGACCATCAGCATTCCCAGCATTACCTTAAGCAATATTGGGCCGCTGCTGACCTTAACTGTGGCCGGGCTGCTGCTCCTGTTGATGGACGCGCTGACCCCAAAAGGCAAAAAAGGTTACTTTCCCTACCTCAGTCTGATCGCCCTGGTAATTGCCGCGGTCCAGACCACAATGCTGTGGAACCGAAGTGGCACAGATTTTGCCCGGATGATCTACGTCGATAATTTTGCTTTCTTCTTTTACCTAATATTCCTCTTGGCCACGGGCTTGACCATCCTGATTTCTATCAAGTATCTGGAAGATTATCACCGCAACCTGGAAGAGTATTATACCCTGCTGATCTTTGCGACTATCGGCATGATGCTCATGGCGGCCGGCGGTCATCTGATTTTGATTTTCCTGGGTTTGGAAATTTTATCCATCGCCATCTACATCCTGGCCGGGCTATTCCGGGAAGACGTCAAATCCAACGAAGCCGCGCTCAAGTACCTAATTCTGGGGGCCTTCTCTTCGGCTTTCTTACTGTTTGGCATGGCCATGCTCTATGGGGCGACCGGCAGTCTGTTTCTGGATGATTTGGCCCAGGCTATCAAGGCCGGGGTGGGCACTAATCCCCTGCTGCTGTTTGGTATGGGGCTGTTGATCGTCGGCTTCGGTTTTAAGGTTTCTTCGGTCCCCTTCCACATGTGGACCCCGGATGTCTATGAAGGGGCGCCTACCTCAGTAACCGCCTTTATGTCGGTGGGCACTAAAGCTGCCGCCTTTGCCGCCCTGGTGCGCATCTTTTTCCTGGTGTTCCCCGAGATCAAGATGGAATGGAACATGTTGTTGTGGGGGTTGGCCGTTGCCACCATGACCCTGGGGAATGTGGTAGCTATAGCCCAAACCAACATTAAACGCATGTTGGCCTATTCATCCATTGCACATGCCGGATACCTGCTGGTAGCGCTGGTAGCCGCTAACCAGTTGGGTGCCATCAGCTTCCTGTATTATCTGGTGGCTTATACCCTGATGAATCTGGGGGCCTTTGCCATCGTCATCTTGGTAGCTCGAAAAAAAGACGATTATATAAATATTTATGACTACTGTGGCTTAGGATTTCAGTACCCGGCCTTGGCCGCAGCCATGAGCGTCTTTATGTTTGCCCTGGCGGGTATCCCTCCTACGGCTGGCTTTGTGGGCAAATTTTACGTATTTTCCGCGGCAGTGGAAGCGGGCTATATCTGGCTGGCGATCATCGGCGTGATGAATAGTTTGATCTCGGTTTTTTACTATTTACGGATTACCGTGCTGATGTATATGCGCCCGGCCGAAGCTGACCTGGGTCCAGTGACTATGACCCCGGCTATCTCTTCAGCCGTCTTGGTAACCGCGGCCGGGGTGTTGGCGATCGGGGTATTCCCTGGACCACTTTATGAGCTGGCTCTGAATAGCGTCAAGATTTTTGTTGGTTTATAATTAAACGCTGACAATATCGAGCTGAGGAGAGATCACCAACCTTCTCCTCTCTCCGGAGAAATAAAACAGGCCCTGGAGGGAAACCTTCAGGGCCTGTTTTGGTTAAAATTTGGTCAAATTTCAGGGGAGAGCTGATTTGCTTGACAAAAAATTTTACTGGGTCTTATATATTACCGGATGAAAACACAGATAGATATCCAAATTTTTAAAAATTGACCAAAAGCATGGTTTAGGGGAGGGTAGGTCAATGGCGGTAGAAAATGAGGGCCGGGTGGACAGAGAGCTGCCGATCTGGCTTCTGAAAGAAGATTACTGGGCTATTTACCTGGCGTTGGGACTGATTGCCATTGCTCTACTGTTCTATTGGGGCGGGGCCAGCATCAAGTTGGCCGCGGTTTCGCCCCCTAGCAATTGGACCTCGCTCGGCCAGGTGGGCGCCGACTTCGCGGCCCGGTGGCCCTGGTATGTGATCAATTTTATTATCTGGCTGGTCATCTTTACCATGAGCTGCGGGATCATGAAGGTGGATATCATCGATTATGTCCGGGGCTTTACTCTGCTCTATATTATGTGTCTGATCATCTATGTGGTCTCCAACTCCAAGTTTTTTAAGGAAAACAACCTGGAGGCGCCCTTGGTGGCCCTGGCCGTCGGGTTAATTTTAGGCAACCTGGGATTATTCCCCCGCTGGATGGAGGCCGCCTTTCGGGTGGAATACTACATCAAAACCGGCATCATCCTGTTGGGCGCTACCCTGCCGTTTACCCTGATTATCTACTCGGGCGGGATTGCCATCTTACAGGCCACCATAGTGGCGGTAACCACCTTTATGACCGTTTATCTGGCCGCCACCCGCCTTTTCAAACTGGAACCCCATTTCGGAGCCTGTCTGGGGGCCGGGGCCTCGGTCTGCGGGGTGTCCGCGACCATTGCCGTCGGCGGGGCGGTGCGGGCCCATAAAGACTATATGTCGGTAGGGATCTCTTTGGTGGCTCTGTGGGCCTTAGTGATGATTTACGTCCTGCCCATTCTTTGTCGGGCCTTGGCATTGCATCCGGGGGTGTCCGGGGCCTGGATCGGCACCTCGGAATTTGCTGATGCGGCCGGCTTTGCCGCCGCGGTGGCTATCGGTCATGAGGCCGCCATTCGCTCCTTCACCCTGATGAAGGTCATTGGCCGGGATATCTTCATTGGCATCTACTCCTTGGCCCTGGCTATCATTTCTGTGGTTTATTGGGAAAAGCGCGAAGTCGGCGCGGCCCAGATCGGAGTCGGGGAAATCTGGCAGCGGTTTCCGAAATTCGTTATCGGCTTTTTTATTGCATCATTGATCATGTTCGTTATCGGCGTCTCTTACGGGGCCGAGCTTTATTCTGACTCAATCAGCCCCATGGTGATCAAGCCGATCAAAACCCTGCGCACCTGGACCTTCCTGTTCTGCTTTCTAAGCATCGGTTATACGACCCGATTTAAAGAGCTGACCCAGTTCGGCTGGGCGCCGATGTGGGCCTTTACCATCGGGGTGGCCATCAATGTGCCGCTGGGCTATTTCCTGTCCGCGGTGGTCTTTAAGAGCTACTGGATGAGGGTCATGGAGTATATGTATTAATCGGGGCCGAGGCCGGATGGGGGGGGTACCCGAATTTAATCAATCTGATGTACTAAAGAATAATTTTCTCATAAAGCCGCTAGACAAAGTCTCATTAAGGCGGAATTGTGATCAAATTGCTAAAAAACTCCGGTGCCACAGGTTTCCAAGCGGTGCCGCTCTGACTAAAGACTGGGGCTTAATGAAGTCAGTAATTTTGCAATAGGCCCTTTAGTAAAGGAGAAATACGTGCAAGAAGCCGAGCTGCGTAAATGGCATCGCACCATGGGAATAATTCTGGCTCTGTTGATTATCCTCCAGGCCAGCAGCGGTTTATGGCTAAGCTTTGAAGGACTGCTTTTTCATACCGGGGTCGAAATGCATATGTTGATGGCGGCAATCCACCGCGGAGGCGGTGATATGGCAAAATGGTATCGGACCTTGCTGGGATTAGGACTGCTAGGTATGGCCTGCTCCGGGACCGCTATCTTTTTCAAGATCCGCACCCGCGCCCGGCCTTGATAAGGCATTTTTGGTTGATTTGTCAGGCTATTTAAAGAACGAGCCATTACAACGCTACCCCAAATATTAAAGGGGGCGGTCATGGGCAAAATTAGCAAATACAGGCCATTTAAGTTGGGAAGAGGGATGGCGTGCCGGAATCCTTCCGGCGGCAAGCTCTTACCGGTCAGGTGGCAAGGGTCGCCGAGATCAAGGCAACGCTGGAAAGACGGGTAAGCCATCAAGTTCATAAAACCACGGTATATAGGTTACTGAAACGGCATGGCTGGCGGAAATGGTTCCCCGGCCATTTCCTTTCCTATCTCTCTGGTGGCCTGCAAAGCATTGAACTCCGGGGGTGTGGGGCCACGCCCCCACATAAATTTGGTCGGACGGTCTTCTGTCGGACTTGCACTCCCTGGCCAGAGGCAATAACTTTGCCTTGCAACTTTTCTCTGAGCCGGTAACTCTCCCAATTTCAGGTAATGATGTAGGCCTTGTGGGTCAGGCGATCCAACCGGGCCGCCGTCAGAGTAGGCTCGCCAAAGTTTTGGCCCTTGAGGTGACCATCTGCATAATGATCAACCAGCAGCAGCCCGGTTGATGGCGATGACGCCAGACATCGGTCAGGGCCTTGATCAAGATCCTGATCGACGCCGGTAAACAGGTGAATCCCTCTTGGGGCTTAATGTCGGTCATGGTTGAGACCACCTGAAAGCGGGTAATCTCTAACCATATATAATCACTATCAAATTAATTGGTTTTAAGTTGCTAATTATTTTAGTAAATCATCTTTTGGGTCAGTCATCCGCCAAGGTGCTTCTTCGGGTTGTTTGGATTTTTACCTCCTGACCATTAGTCTGTCAGGCTAATCAAGAATCACCGGTAGTTTTGGAGTATAAATATTAATAATTGACCTCCCGGATTGAGATAAATCAGCGATCGGCTTGCACTAAAATAAGGGTAATGGTAAGATATCGTTAAAAATACTTTCAAGACCAAGACAGGCCTATCAAGATGACTCCGTTATTCCGCTTAAGTCAGATCCGCATCCGCACTCTTATCCTGAGCATTATCATTACCGCGCTGGTGATCTCCTCTTCCTTTTTCTTTCTCGGACAGCGGATCCGACAGCGGGTGGAAAACCTGGTCACCGAGCAATTTAATCAACAGCAACTGACCCTGGCCCGGAAAATCGCTGATAGTATTGAATTCTATTTTGATTACCTGGAAACCGAACTGCTCAGTTATGCCCACTTTTATGAGACGGAATTGCGCTCCTTGGGAGTGCTCCGGGCCTATCTGCAGCAGCATTTCACCCATTTGCAAACTTTTGGCATCATTGAAGTGCGGAAATACGACGCTAACGGCCAATTGGAGTACTTTTATGGCCAAGACTCGCATTACCAACCGGTCCAGACCCGTACACTAGACCCTAAATACCAGAATTGGGCTCAAGATCCCCAGTATCAAGGGAAGCTGTACCTGACTACCAGCTTTCCATGGCCTGATTCCCCCCGGGCCGGCCGCAAAGTAATGGGCATGTTAACGCCTCTGTATTTTCCACAGGCTGGCTCCTCGGAAGTTCACCAGGGCCAAGGCAAGCAATTTGCGGGCACCATTGAATTGATCTTCGACCCCTATTATATTTGCCGTGAAGCCACCAAAGATGTCCAGTCCGGCCAGACCGGCTACACCTGGATCATTGATGGCGACAACACCTTTCTGGCCCATTATGAACCTGATTTTTTAGGAAAAAATGCCGTCCAAGTTAGGCAACAGCGAGCTCCGGATTTACCCTTTGAAAGACTCGAGGAAATCCAGGCTAGACTGCTCAAGGGTGAAGAGGGAACGGACTGGTATGAGTCCGGCTGGCATCGGGAGCGGCTCGGTCGGATCAAAAAGTTGGTGGCCTATGTCCCCATCCGTTTTAACCGGGGACTGATTCGCGGGGTAATTACGGTTGAGGACCAGGAGCATAATCTATGGGGCGTGGCGGTAGTGGCCCCGGTGGAAGAGGTCTATGGTCTGATTAGGAATTTTCAGGCTCAGGAAGGTATCCTGTCGGGTTTTTTTTTCCTGTTGATCTTGGGAATCAGCGGGGTGCTGATCGGGACGGTCATCACCTGGAACAAGGCCCTGGCCAAGGAAGTGGAACTAAAGACCGAGGCCCTGCGACAGAATCATGAACGGCTGTTGCGTTCCGAGCGCTTTGCCGCAGTGGGCGAGGCCGCGGCTTATGTCAGCCATGAGATCAAAAATCCTCTGATGGTAATCGGTGGCTTTGCTCGCCAGTTGGAACGTACTCCCCAGCTTAAGGAAAAGGATCGCGAAAAGCTCAGAATCATGGGCGACGAAGTAGCCCGACTGGAGAATTTTTTAGGCGATTTGCGGGATTTCACCCGGCCCAAGCCGCCCGCTAGACAACCGGTCAACCTTAATGATATTGTCCATGAAGTTGAAGAGCTGATGCGAGAGGCGGCCCACGACTCCGGGGTGGAGCTGAAGACCTCTCTGAAGCCAGACCTGCCGCCGGCTCGCTTGGATGCGAATCAGATCAAACAGGTATTAATCAACCTGATCAAAAATGCCATCGAAGCCACCGAAGGGCAAGGTCATGTCCTGGTTTCCACCTGGTTCCAAGATGAGAACCTCCACCTTGCGGTGCAGGATGATGGCAAAGGTATCCAGCCGGAAATCTTGAGGGATATCTTCGATCCATTTTTTACTACTAAAAAGGCGGGGACCGGCTTAGGCTTATCAGTGATCAACAAAATCGTCGAAGATCACCAGGGCACCATCACCGTGGAGAGCACTGTCGGCCAGGGGAGTACCTTTACGGTAATTTTGCCTTGTGACCATTAAGAGACCCAGCATGCCAACCCCCACTCCTTCTAACGCCGGTCCCCCCTCCCAGGAAAAGGAATACCAACGGCGGCGGCGGGAACGGGTCATCATATTTATCATCTTCTTATTAATTGTGATCATTACCTATCTGGAGGTCCGACTGGTAAGCCGCGGCGGCGAGCCGGTGACCGGCAGCATGTTGGCCTTCGGCCTGGTCAATATCAATACTATCCTCCTGTTGTTGCTCATCTTTTTAATTTTCCGCAATCTGTCCAAACTGTTTTTGGAGCGCCGCCAAAGAATATTCGGCTCTCGGCTGCGGGTGCGTTTAGTGCTGACTTTTGTTACCCTATCGCTGTTGCCGACCTTGCTGATGTCTTTTGTAGCTTTTCAGTTTATTGCCAATCGGGTGGAATACCAACTAGATACCCGGGTAGAGCAATCCCTCAAAAATGCTCTGGCCCTAAGCCAGGAATATTATCAGGGCATGGAGCGTAAGGTGCATGCCTGCAGCCGGGTCCTGGCACGCGAAATTAACGACCAGGGCTTACTGGCCCCAGAACAGGCCCCGGCGTTGGCCGCATTCTTGGCTCAAGCTCAGACCGAGTATCATCTTACCGGCATCGAGATCTTTGATCAACAAGGCAACCTCTTAAGTCAATCGCCTCCGTCCCCCGGAGGGGAGTTGCCTCCTACCGACAACGAGCTTTTACAGTCCGCCGCCGGCCAAGAAGCGGCCCAGGTCTACCGGCAGATAACCGATCAAGGCGAGGTCCTGCAAGGTTTAACACCTTTGGGGTCTAATCCTATAAACGAAATTCCTGCGGCTTATCTGGTAGTTAGTCAGTTAATTCCCAAACCCCTGCCCACCCAGATTGCCGGAATTGCCCGGGGGGTATCAGACCTCCGAGATCTACAGCTATTGTTGCGGCCGGTGCGGGTCAGCCATTATATCGCCTTGCTGATTGTCACCCTGCTGGTAATTATGTCGGCTATCTGGCTGGCCCTGTATATGGCCAAAGAAATCACCACCCCGATTCAGCAACTGGCCGAAGGCACCCTCAAGGTCGCCGATGGGGACTATAATATCCACATTGATCTGGAGGGCCGGGATGAGATCGGCTTTCTGGTCCAATCCTTTAACAAAATGACCCAGGATCTTCAGCACAGTCGGGCCCAGTTAGCCGCCGCCAATCAACAACTGTCCCAGAGTAATGAAGAATTGGAAGCCCGGCGACAATATATGGAGATTGTGCTGAAAAACGTGGCGGGCGGGGTCATTTCGTTAGACGCCGATAACCGCATAACCACCATCAACGATTCGGCTCAGATGATGTTGGGAGTGCGGGCCGATGAGGTTTTAGGGCACGATGGCCGGAAGTTATTGCCGGCGGACCAGTTTGATAAGGTGGCCGAGGTCATTGCCGAGGCCCGGCGCTCCAGCCGCGGCAGCCTGGAAAAATCACTGCATCTCCAGTTACCGGATCGAACCCTGTCTTTGCTGATTAAACCCACGGTATTAAAGGATGATCAGGGCGGTTATCTGGGCGTGGTGGTGGTATTCGAAGATTTAACTGAACTGGAGCGGGCCCAACGTTTGGCGGCCTGGCGCGAGGTCGCCCGCCGCATTGCCCATGAGGTCAAAAACCCCCTGACCCCCATCCAATTATCGGCTCAACGTCTGTGGCGACGCTATGCCGATCGGTTTGGCACGGACGGCCAGATTTTCCGGGAATGCACCCAAATGATCATCAAACAGGTGGAGGAGCTGAAAAATTTGGTCAATGAATTTCATCAGTTTGCCCGCTTCCCCCAGCTTACCCTGGCCCCCTGTGACCTCAATGCCTTGATTAATGAAACCATGATGCTGTACCAAGAAGTGCAATCCCAGATCAGCCTGGAATTTCAACCCGATACCTCATTGGCCGCCGTCCCGCTGGATCGGGAACAGATTAAACGGGCGTTGATGAATCTATTGGATAATGCGGTGGCCTCCCGGTCCGAATCGGTGGCCATTCACCTCAGCAGCCGCCAGGATTTGGATCACAACCGGGTGGAGCTGGTGATCGCCGATAACGGCGCCGGGATTTCCGACCGCGACAAACCCCGAGTCTTTGAACCCTATTTTTCCACCAAACGGAGCGGCACCGGCCTGGGGCTGGCCATTGTGCAATCCATCATCACTGAACATCAGGGCAGTATCCGGGTGGAGGATAATTACCCCCAGGGGAGCCGTTTCATTATTGAACTCCCCCTTATCCGGTAGAAGTTGATGGCCAAAACTATCCTGGTAGTGGACGACGAACCCAATATCCTGAGCACCGTTTCCGGGATTTTGCAGGATGAGGGTTTCGAAGTGCTGACCGCCCTGGAGGGGGGAACCGCGCACAATCTGGTCGCCGAAGAATCACCGGACCTGGTGCTGCTGGATATTGCCTTGCCCGGTCAGGATGGCCTGGAAATCTTGAAGCAACTCAAAGAAAACTACCCCTTATTACCAGTGGTGATGCTGTCCGCTTATGGCAGCGTCGAAAACGCGGTACAGGCCACCCGTCTGGGGGCCTATGACTTCATTGAAAAACCCCCGCACGCGGACAAAATTATCCTGACGGTGCGCAATGCCCTGGAAATGGCCCGACTCACCGAGGAAAATCTCCGGCTGCGTCAGAAGGCCACGCCCACTCAGGAAATTATCGGCAAAAGCCCCGCTATCCAGACCCTCCGCGAACAGGTCAAGATCGTCGCGCCCACCAATGCCTGGGTGCTGATCACCGGCGAAAACGGCACTGGCAAGGAGTTGGTCGCCCGGGCCATCCATCGCCACAGTAAACGCCGCCATAAGACCTTTGTCGAAGTCAATTGCGCCGCCATCCCCGAAGAATTGATTGAGAGCGAACTTTTCGGCCACGAAAAGGGGGCCTTTACCGGCGCCGCCACTAAACGCCGGGGGAAGTTCGACCAGGCCCACGAAGGCACCCTGTTCCTGGATGAGATCGGCGATATGAGCCTCAAAACCCAGGCCAAGGTGTTGCGTATTCTCCAGGAACAACGCTTTGAACGGGTGGGGGGCAGCCGCCCCATCCAGGTGGACGTGCGGGTGATCGCCGCCACCAACAAAAATCTGGAAGAGGAGATTGAACGGGGAACTTTTCGGGCCGACCTGTACTACCGCATCAATGTCATCCCCATCGAGGTGCCCCCCCTCCGGGAACGCCGCCAGGATATTCCGCTGCTGATTGAATATTTTTTAAAGGAACTGGCCGCCGAACCCGAGGGTCAACAAAAGATCATTACCCCCGAGGCGGTGGAAATCCTCCAGAATCAGCCCTGGCCGGGCAATGTGCGGGAACTGAAAAACTGTATCCAACGCCTGGCCATCCTCAGCCCCGGCTGGGTCATCGATGTCGAGCACCTGCCGCGGGAGCTCCGTCAGGTCGGATCGGACCCGGAGGAGGGCTGGCCCTTCTTTCAGCTCAGCTCCTTGAAGGAGGCCCGGGCCCGGTTTGAGCGGGAATTCATCCGGCGCAAACTGGCCGAACATCAGGGCAGCGTCAGCCTTACCGCCGAAGCCATCGGCCTGGAGCGCTCCCACCTCTATAAAAAAATGCGGGCCTACGGCCTGGATCCCGGCCTGGAACGGGAAAATAGTGAGGCAAATTAAATAGTTATTTTGGGATGGCACCAAGCTCCTTTCAAAAAGCTCTTTCCCCTTTATTGTCGGAATGCAATTTATTGCGAGCTTAAGGGCATGATAGATCATCCCCCTAAAAATATTCTTTTGATCGCAAATTATACCAAGTTACCATTCAAATTCAACAAACTTATCACTTAACACATTGATTATATTAAGCATTTCAACAGAAAACTGTATTAGTTTGAGTCGCCGCCGCCGCCCAGGACGGCATAAAGCCGCACCTGATTGGCGAGTTTGCCCAGACGGATGGCGATGAGTCCCTGCTCGGCGGCGTAGAGTGAGCGTTGCGCATCCAGCACGTTCAGGTAGATATCGATCCCCTTTTGATATCGGGCATTGGAGAGCCGGTAGGCCTTGTCAGTAGCCTCCAGCAGTGATTGTTGCGCCGCCATCTGATCCCCCAAGGTTCCTCGGCGGGCCAGGGCATCGGCCACCTCCCGGAAGGCTCCCTGGATCGCCTTCTCGTATTGTGTCAAGGCGATCTCCCTTTCCACTTTGGTGGCTTTGAGGGCCGGCCAGGTGCGGGCTTCAAAAATCGGCATCACCATCGTGGGGGCGTAGCTCCAGATGAACGAACCGGATTTGAACAGCCCCGATAGGTCGCCGCTAGCGGTGCCGATCGCCGAGGTCAGCGAAATGCGGGGGAAGAAAGCCGCCCGGGCCGCGCCGATATTGGCGTTGGCGGCCTTGAGTAAGCTTTCCGCCTGCAGAATATCGGGTCGCCGCAGGAGCACCTCGGAGGACGTCCCGGGCGACACGTCCGGTAAGGCCGCGACGACGCTTAGGGCCTCCGGCAACAGATGCTCGGGGACCGGTGAGCCGACCAGCAGGTTCAGGGCATTTTCATCTTGAGCCGCCAGTTCGGTGTAGCGCGCCACGTCCACCCGGGCCGCGTCCACCCTGGTCTGCACCTGACGCAGATCAAGCTCCGGCGCGAACCCCACCTCAAAGCGCCGTTTGATTAAGTCGTAGGACGCCTGCTGGGCCTCTAAGGTGGATTGGGCCAGTTGGAGGTTTTCCCGATCCGCGGCCAGGGTCAGATAGGCGTTGGCCACTTCGGAGATCAGCAAGATCTGGGCACTGCGGCGGGCCTGTTCGGTGGCCAGGTATTCCTCTAAGGCCCGTTTTTTCAAGCTCCGGATGCGGCCAAAGAAATCAATCTCCCAGGAACTAATGCCCAGATTGACGCTGTACTCCTCCAGATTCACCATACCTTGGGTACCGCTGATCTTGACGCGTTCCTTTCTGGCGCTGGCCCCAACCTCCAATGTCGGTAACAGCTCAGCGCGCTGGATGCGGTACAAGGCGCGCGCTTTTTCCACATTTAAAGCGGCCACCCGCAGATCGCGGTTATGGTTCAGGGCCGTCTCAATGATGGTTTGCAGTCGTTGATCAGCGAAGAATTCCCGCCAGTTAAGATCCGTAGCCACCGGCGCCTTTTGCGTGGCCGGGCTCTCTTGGTATGCCGGACCGCTAGGCCAGTCCTGGGGAACCGGTGCCGCGGGCCGCGTATATTCCGGGATCATGGTGCAGCCCGTCAGGGAAACGGCCATTAGGGTCAATAGAGAAAGTATTTTCCGGATCATGTCACTGCGCCTCTGAAGGAGTTACCAGGTCCGAATCGGGCTCTGCCGATTGGGGAACTTTCTTTTTGGCAAACAGTTGCACCACCATCACAAAAAAGAGGGGGATAAAGAAAATCGCCAGGAAGGTAGCAGTCACCATGCCGCCTAGAACGCCGGTGCCGATAGCCTTTTGCGCGCCAGCGCCCGCGCCGCTGGCCAGGGCCAGCGGCAGCACGCCAAAACCGAAGGCCAGCGAAGTCATGACAATGGGGCGCAGCCGTAATTTGGCTCCTTCAAGCGTGGCCGCGATCAAGCCCATGCCTTCGTCCACTTTGGCCATGGCGAACTGCACGATCAAAATGGCATTCTTGGTGGTAAGCCCTAAAACGGTGAGCAGCCCGATCTGAAAGTAGACGTCGTTGGGCAGTCCCCGCAGCGATGAGGCCACCACGCCGCCGATGACCCCGAGGGGTAAGGCCAGCAGGATGGTGATAGGAATGGTCCAACTCTCATACAGGGCCGCCAGGCAGAGAAAAATCACGATAATCGAAAAGGTGTAGAGCAGTCCGGTCTGGGCCTTGGCCATGCGCTCCTGGTAGGAAATGCCGGTCCAGTCAAAACCAACGCCCTTGGGCAGCTTGGCGACGATCTCTTCCATGGCCTGCATGGCCTCCCCGGAACTTCTCCCGGGAGCCGGTTCACCCCAGATATTTAACGACGGGAAGCTGTTAAACCGCTCCAGGAGCGGCGAGCCCTGGAACCAGTGGCCGGTGGCAAAGGAGGTGAACGGCGTCATGGTCCCTGCGGCATTGCGCACATAGAGCCGCTCCAGATCGTTAGGCAGCATGCGGTAGGGCGCATCGGCCTGGGCATAGACCCGCTTGACCCGCCCGCCCTGGATAAAGTCGTTTACATAAGCGCTGCCGAAGGCCGCCGCAATGGTGTTATGAATGGCGCTGATCGGAACCCCTAGGGCTCCCGCCTTTTCCCAATCCACGTCGATGCGATATTGGGTCACATCTTCCAGCCCGCTGGGGCGGACGCGCACCAGCCTCGGGTCTTGGGCCGCCATGCCGAGCAGTTGGTTGCGGGCGGCCATCAAGGCTTCGTGCCCCAGTCCGCCCCGGTCCTGTAATTGAAAGTCAAAGCCGCCGGCCCGTCCCAGCTCCAGGACGGCCGGTGGCGGGAACGCGAACACCTTGGCGTTACGGAGCTGGGAGAACTTGGCCATGGCGCGTTTTACCAGGGCGTCCACCTTCAGATCCGCCCCGGGGCGCAGGTCCCAGTCCCTGAGCTTGACGAACCCCAGCCCGACGTTTTGCCCGGCACCGGAAAAACCCCGGCCCGCGACCGTAAAAATAGACTCCACTGCCTCTTTTTCATCCTCTAGAAAATGGCTGCGGACCTGATTCAGGACCTCATGGGTCTGCTCCAGGGTCGAACCGGTGGGCAGCCACACTTGGACGAACATGATACCTTGATCTTCATCGGGGAGATAGGCGGTAGGCATGCGCTGGAACAGAAATACTAAAGCCGCCACGATCAGCAAATAAATAAATAGGTAGCGGAGCTTCCGGGCCAGGATTTGCCCGACCAGGGCCTGGTACTTGTCTCTGGTCCACAGAAACGCCCGATCGAAGGAGCGGAAAAAACGCTGGGACAGTCGAAAGAGCAAAAAGCGGGTCTCTGGGGCCTCGTGCCCCTTGGTCACCGGCTTGAGGAGCGAGGCGCAGAGCACCGGGGTCAGGATCAGGGCGACCACTACCGACAGCAGCATGGCCGCAATGACGGTTACCGAAAACTGGCGGTAGATGACCCCGGTGGAGCCGCCGAAAAACGCCATGGGGCCGAACACCGCGGCCAGCACCAGCCCGATGCCGATCAAGGCGCTGGTGATTTCGCCCATGGACTTGCGGGTCGCCTCTTTGGGCGGCAGCCCCTCCTCGCTCATCACCCGTTCCACGTTTTCCACCACCACGATGGCGTCGTCCACTAAAAGACCGATGGCCAGTACCATGGCGAACATGGTCAGCATGTTGATCGAGAACCCGAACAATCCCAGTACCGCAAAGGTTCCCAGAATCACCACCGGCACCGCCAGGGTGGGAATCAGCGTAGCCCGGAGGTTTCCCAGGAAAAGATACATCACCAGAAATACTAGTAGAATCGCCTCGAACAGGGTCCAGACCACCTCGTTTATGGCCACCTTCACAAAGGGCGTGGTGTCATAGGGATAGATGACCTTCATGCCCGGAGGGAAATATCTGGACAATTCTGCCATCTTGGCCTTGACAGCGTCGGCGGTTTCCAGGGCGTTGGCGCCGGCAGCCTGCCGGACGGCCAGAGCGGCCCCCGGTTGGTTGTTGTAAAGCACGTTGGCGCCGTACCGCTCGGTGCCCAGCTCCACCCGTCCCACGTCGCGCACGCGCACAATGGAGCCATCCGAATTGACGCGCAGAGGGATAGCGGCGAACTCTTCCGGGGTCTTGAGTAGGTTCTGGACAATGATCGAGGCATTCAACCGCTGGCCTTCAACTGCCGGAATCCCGCCGAACTGGCCGGCGGAAACCTCCACGTTGTAAGCCTGTACCCCCTGGATGACATCTTCCATGGTCAGCCGGTAATCGGTCAGCTTATCCGGGTTCACCCAGAGCCGCATGGCATATTGGGAAGTGAAAGTTTCCACTTCACCCACTCCCGGTACCCGGGCCAGCACCTGTTCGATGTTGGCCTGGGCGTAGTCCGCCAAGTCAAATTCATCCATGCTGCTATCTTCCGAGGTCAGACCGACAATGATGAGCCAGTTTTTGGTTGATTTGCTGACCTTGACGCCCTGGCGCTGCACCACGTCAGGCAAACTGGCCATGGCCAACTGGAGCTTGTTCTGCACCATGGCCCAGGCCAGGTCCGGATCGGCTCCCGGAGCAAAAGTCAGCTCGATTCTCCCGGCTCCGGACGCATCGCTGGTCGCCGACATGTACAGCAACTTATCGAAACCGGTCATCTTCTGCTCGATGATCTGCACCACGCTGTTTTCCACGGTTTCGGCCGAGGCCCCGGGATAAAAGGCGTCAATGGCGATGGAGGGTGGGGCGATGGGTGGATATTGGGAGATGGGCAGATTATAGATCGCCAACCCGCCCGCCAGCATCATGATGATCGCGATAACCCAGGCAAAGACCGGACGGTCTAGAAAGAAGTTCGATAACATCTACGGCCTCCGTCAGCTCGACTGCGCGGACGGGCGTTTCTTGTTCGGGACTTCTACACCAGCCTGGGGATTATTCCACGGAATGACCTTAACCGCGACGCCGGGTCGGACATTCATCATGCCCTCGACGATCACGCGCTCGCCAACCTTTAAACCCGAAGACACCAGCCATTGATTGCCGATGGTGCGATTAAGGGTCAGCATCCGCTGTTGGACCGTGTCGGCCTCGTCCACCACCAGTGCTGTGGGTTCCCCTTTGGGA
>JAQVHY010000125.1 GCA_028695935.1 Desulfobacca sp. | reverse complement strand
CTTTATCTGCGATCGTCATACTCAATGCTTGGGTGATTATATCAGCGTGCTTCGCTTGGGCCGTGCTACAAGAGTTGGCCGGATTCGCCCGGAATCAGTGGCCGCCTTCCAGCGGAATCAGTGGCCGCCTTCCAGCGGAATCAGTGGCCGGATTGAATCGGAATGGGTGGCCGGATTACTCCGGAATCAATGGCCGGAATCGGTCGGAATATGCAGACATTCCCCCAAGTATATCAGACAGGTGAATTTCGTGCAGAAATTTACGGTTTGGATTGGATACACAAGAGTGAAACCGTAAGTTTCTGTTCAAATGCCCCCGCTGGTCCTAATACCGCAACCCTACCAACGTCTTAGCTTAAAGGCGAGGGTTTTTCTCCCATTCTCCGAAGGAGACAATAACTATTTAAGATAGTGCAAGGTAATATCGGCGCGCTCGTGGCCCATTTCATGGGATACCTGCCAAAGGGCCTCGTTATAGCTTAATCCCGCCCTCTGGACTTCCCGGAACCGCTTCTGGGCAAAGTCCCAGCGGAACCCATGGCTCCCAGTATAGTCTTCGCTGGTCCAGACGCAGGCCTCTTTGATTTCGGCCCGGTAAGCATCCCGGTCCGCCTGGCCACCTATCCCCCAGTGTAGGCCCGGCGCTAGCTGTAACACCTGCTCAGCTATCGCCTGGTAGGTTGCCGGCGAGACCATGATATCTCTTTTCTTACCGCCTTTGCCGTCCACCACCAGCCAGCCCTTTTCCTCACCGGTGATCGGATCCGGGTGAAGCTCTTTGAGATCCTCTTTCGTGAACCTTACCTCGTCTAGCCTGGCCCCGCCCTCTAGTTGGCACATGGCAATTAATTGATAACGTCCCGGCATCTTCCTAACAATCCTGTCTGGGTACTCATGGGCCCTGGTGCCCTCAAATCGCGCCAGGTCTTGGCCTTCTGCCCGGGCCTCCTGAATTTCGGCCGAAAAGTCGTATTCACGGCCTGTACCTCGGACTTGGGCGTACTGGTTGAGGGCAAGTTCCAGCTTTTCACAGGCCGAGGCATATTGGAAAAACGTGGCCCGCGCCACCCCCATCTCAATCTTTAATTGGAGGTAAGCCCCGACATGGTAGCCTTCCAACCGTTCCATATTTTTAAGGCCAAAGGTTTCCTTGGCCAATTGACCGACGCCGCGCCACACGTCCCGATAGGCGTCGGCGGTCCGGTAGCTGTAGATCCCTAGGTGCTTGCCCACCTCATGCCAGGTCTTAGCCCCGGCGGCCCGGGCCCGGGCCTTAGCGGCATGCTTGGAGTTACCAATCTGCTTAATTCCCGAGGCATGATAAAGATGGGTCACCTGATGCTGTATAGAGCCGTGCACTCCTTTTCCCCCTTCCTGTGCATAAAAAAAGGCACACCAATGCCTTGGCGGCCGTATCTTTGCCCCGGCTCCGGGTAACTGTCTTGAGTCCCTTGCGGTATTTTTTTTACCGCGTCCCGTACTGACTAACGCGTCTGACCTGAAGAGCGATCAGCACCCCCTGAGCTTACATCCGGCTCTCAGGTGCCGGGGCCCAGAGTTATCTGGGATTAATGGTTTGTTTGGAGTTGACTGACAAGGCGTTTCTGGGCCGCTGGACCGTGACGTGGTTACCGTCCGTATCCTCCACGATTTGGTCAGCCCGTGGGTTGGCTGTAGCCCTGGTATGCGGTCCAGGTCCGGATCCCCGATTATAGCTTCGGGCAGCTTTTAAGGTTTCTGGTTCAGTTAACCGTTGACGCGTTATGGGCCGCTTTACACCGTAACGTGGTGCCGTCGTGGGTGAAATACTGGTGAAACATGGGTGTTACCTGGGTACTGCCCTGGTAATACCCTGGCAAGCAGTTGTCTGCCCACCTCGGGTTGGTAGGCCCCTCTGGGACCAGGGTAACCCGTGATCCCTTTAATGATTATTTATTAATACATCTGGACATGCGCTGTCAAGGATTATCTTTGCAGTAGATCGGTAAAATTCTCTCTTTAGATACTATTAAAAAATAATCTAGGACGATATAATTTATTGATTTTTAAAGCTTGATAGATTATCTTTAGAGAATATTTTGTCTGCTGGCGAACGCTAAAAATTTTTTTGGGGGGCTCTAAACAAGGTGAAACAGATAGAGGAAGCCTATGACCTGGATTACATCCGAGAGACCCTCGGTCCCACCACTGACCCGGGGCAAGCCATCCGTTGGCTAGCTCGGCAGCCAGCCATCGTGCAAATCGAGGCGATCAAGATCCAGACCGATCTACTCCGCCAATCCCGAGGACAAGCCCCGGTGGATAAGTGGCCGGAACATTGTTACGCCACTTTGGTGACTGCAATCCAAATGATGCGCGGCGCCCATGACCAGTTACACCGCAAAGGCAAGCCCGACCCCAAGTTGGCCAAAAGAATCGACTTACTCCGGGCCAGCTCGGTTAAAGCTCCGCCGCTGAAAAAGAAGGAACCGCCCAAGCGGCGCACCATCAGAATGCATTATCTAGACACTATTACCAACCTTTTGGAGCGAGGTCTTACCTGGCGACAGATAGCTCTATACCTGCACCGCTTTCACCGTTTCAAAGTAAGTCCGGCATATCTACACGAAACCTACAGATCTCTGGCGGGCGACTCCCATGACCGAAGATGATCTTACCCAAAAACCGCAGGCCTATAGCAAATGGCTTTTTTCTCCTTCTTGTACTGACCATGACCAGGCTCACTGGATTCTTAGCCGACTACGAGAAGTTTCCAAACTCCCCAGGCCCTTCCATACCTGGGCAGAGTACATCAAACACCTGGAGTTTAAATACCACCAATCTGAACCTCAGCCTCAGCCCACAACAATGGCTGTTACTGACAGACAACCCGGTGGAAAACCAGAAGTGCCGAGGGCAGACCAGCCTGGCCGGGGGAATACCGAGTTTCGGGCTGAAGACGATATAAGACCAGCTTCATCTTCCCCCCCAAATGACCTGCTCAGCGAATTGGGTTTTCAGAAGATTTATGCGGCGATCAAGGCGGATCAGCTCAGCTGGGCCCTTGAAGCCACTAAAAAAGCCCTCCGGGTTCTGCGCCAAATTCAGAAAACCAACCCCGACCCCAAACTCTATCGAATCCGGGGCAACTTCGTAGCGGTCGCGCAGGCCCTGCAGGCCCAACCCCCCGACCCCCGATCGGCTCTAAGCGAGACCAAACGCGGTTTGCGGAGACTGCGTAGATTTAGAGCTCTCGAACCGGCTAAAAAGAGATTGGTCAAAAAATTAAAACTTGAGGATATTCTCTGCTAAGGACTAAAAATGGCGGTCATTGCCTGGAATGCCACCCCAGAACTTTTAAGACCGGGAGACAGCGAAAGGCACTTCTACCCCTAACTGCTCCATGGCCTGGTCAAACTGGCCCGGACGCTCCCGGTTTACACAATTTTTAACTCCGGCGGCTCTTTGATCTTCCAGATAAACTCGCGCCATCCAGGATGATGGTCTCGGGTCAGTTGTTCGAAAATGGCGTTGCCGATTTCGATGTCCTGGTCGGAGTAGGTGCGGCGGTCGGATTGCCACATGCCGGGCTGGAATTTGCCGGGGATTAATTTCAGGTTCGGGCGGTCACTTGGCTACCTTGAGATAGGGCTTGCCGCGGCGCTGGATGTGGTCAATGAGGACTTGGAGCAAGTTACGTGCTCTCGGTTCCTTCTGGCGCTGGGCAAGGTAGGCGAGATGATAGCAAATTTCCTCAATTTCCTCTTCCGAGTGTTCGGGCTGGGGTTGGCCGTCGCCCTGAATGACCTTAAGCTGCATTATCACCCCCTATCGGCTAATTCATATGCAACCTGGATGATCGCCCGGGCTTGCTCCGGGGTGGCGCCGGCGGTCTGTAGAGCCTCGGCCCACTCAAAATCTGTTTTAACTCCTGGACATCGCCGATCTTCGGCAAACCGGATAATTACCTGGGCCAACTCCTCGGTAAGTCCAGCGGCTGTTAAAGCGTCCATGGCTTCGAAAGCGGTCATGCCTGTCTCCCCCGTAATTTATATACCGTCCGTATGACTGCCCGGGCCATCTCCGGGCTAGTGCCGGCGGCCTCGAACTCCTCAAGCCATTCAAGGTCTGATTTTTGTCCTGGGCACCGGCGGTCGTTTACATACCGGATAAATACCTCGGCAAATTCCCTGGTAGCGCCCAAGGATACAAAATAATCAACCCATTCGGAATCGGTTCGGGGATTCATGTCTGTTAGCCTCTACCGCCTTTCAATGATTTTGATCTGAGTATCCATTAAACCACGTTCTATTTTTCCTCGGTTTTCAATGGCCTGGATTTTGATCTGCTCCCGTGATTCAATTATTAAGTGTTGGATTTCCCTCTGGGTTTCAATTATCCATTGTTTGATTTCCTCTTGGCCCTTAATTAAGTTAACCAGGAAATCTAAAAATTTTTCCACAAAGTAACCCCCTGGTTCTGGCTGTGGCTGTTTAGGTCTCAAATTACGTTGAACAGCGGCTTGACCTTGCTGCACGACCCCAACTATGGCCTCGGCCAGTTCCTGACTGGCGCCGCCGGCTAACAGATTTTGAACACCTGCCGTATGGTCATCCATCAGCTTTTCCCCCTGCTATCATTCTAAGTTCCGGGCGTTGATCGACCTTAATGTCCCAGATTAGCTTAAGCCAACGCGGGTCATGCCGGCCCGCTTCCCAAAAGGCCGCGTTCATGAAGTCAATCTCTTCCTGGGTGTGGCCCTGGCGGTCATGCAACCAAATGCCTTTTTGATAACCGCCCTTGATTAACTGCACAGGCTCTCTCCTTTGGCTGTCTGAACTGTCAAGCTACCTTGTATCCTACATGTAGGGGATAACCGGCCGGGGACGCAATCTCAGGTAAGGTTAGGTTATGTGTTAAAATGACTGTTTATACTCAGTTCAGCGAGCATCGAGGGTTGTGGTAAGGCTCTATTTAGCCTTATTGCGGCGCTCCAGATCCAATAATTGCACCATGACCTCTACCCAGGCCGGGACGGCGCGTCGGCCATGTTCCCAACCTTCCACGGTGCGCCGCGGGACTCTGATGCGGTCGGCAAATTCGCGGCGCGTCTGGAAGCCCAGGTAAAGCCGCATCTCTTTTAGCTGACTACCGGTCATGACTATAGCATACTCCAAAGAAGCTACTCCGTCAATCATTAATTGTCCAGATTTACCAATAATTTTTTAACCCGGGGACACTATACCCAGAATAAGCCCGGCTTCCGAGTTGTTCAACTCATATCCGAAGGACACCAAACCTCTTCTCAAAATGTACGGTTCTATGATACAAAGAAGCCACCAGGAATGAGAAAATCACCGACTGGCCGGGACCAAACCGACAAAGGGGGGGCAAGCCATGAGGAACGTCGAAGGCAGCCTGGATAAACAGTTCTGGGAGTCTTATCGGCAAAGATTCTCCGGCACCTTGACCAAGGCCAAGCTGAGTAACAAGCTAGTGGAGCGCCGACTGGCAACCCGCGGGGAAGCTGCCCGGCTGGTGGAAACCGTCTTCGATCTGCTCAAGCTGGCCCTGGAACATGGTGATGATGTGTTGATCAGCGGCTTCGGGAAATTCTTAGTGCGGGATAAAGACCGCCGGCGGGGACGCAACCCGCAGACCAATGAAGATTTAATGTTGGATGCCCGCCGGGTGGTGATATTTCGCTGCTCCGGGGTCCTGAAAGACAAGATCAACCGGCCCCGGGATCCGCATCAAAATCCGCGCGAATGGAGAAGGTGGCGGCGGTGAGCCTCACCCGGATTTTTCCGCTGCTTCCACCATCTCCCGATCTTTCTCCGCCGTCACCTCGTCGAACGCCTTCCGCATGGCCATCTCGAAAAGCTCAATCCTGGTAGTCTTCTGAGCAAAGTGATTCAGCCGATTGTAGCAGGTCTGATAAAGCTCGCCTTCGGGGTTGTTCATCATCTCCCGGAAGGCCAGTTCCCTTTCCTGGTCTATTTTAGCCTGCTGGATTTCCCGAAGCTCCTTTAATTTCTGTTCCTGCTCGGCCAGGGCTTGTTTTTCCAGTTCGATCTGCTTATCCAGGTAGGACTTATAGCCCTTGGGAGCCGGGTAAAAGCCGGCCCGTTCGATCACCCGGAAAAACCAGTTGAAGACGTTTTCGATGGGCTTGGACTTCTCGTGGTCGAGGTCCACCATTTCAAAGCGGCAATGGCAAAGGGACTTGACCATGTTGTTGAGGGTAGCGCCAGTAAGTTTCATCCATTGTTCGATCTGCTTGGCGGTCAGACCTTTTTGCCGCCAGTAACCTAGTTCGGGGTGGTTGGCTAGGGCTTCCTCTATGGATTTTGTGAGATTGTGAATTTCCTTAGTAGTAGTAGGTACTTTTAAAAAACTACTACTACTACTATAGGGAATTTGATCAGCTAGGTGATTAGGTAGATAATCAGCTAGGTGATCAGCTAGGTGATTAGGTAGCTGTTTACCTAATTTAAAATCAAATATATTGTTAAGGTCTTGAGCTAATAAAATAGAATCCCAATTGATGTCTTTAATTTTCCGATTTAGCAGTTTGTCGTTCTCGCCATACAAAACATCCTGGTTTATTACTGTTGCTGTAAACCCACTTAGACTGCCATATTTTTTAAATCCGTTATAGGCTATAATTCTTTTATTACTGAGTTTTTTAAGAGCACTTTTTAACGTATGTTCACTAATTCCTGTGGCTTGAGATATTTTTCGTAGATTCGTTGGGCGTCCATTAATAGTCTGTAAAATTATATATAAAACTGCCTGATTATAGCTGAGGTAAATTTTTTCCACAGGTGAAGAGCCAGGTGAAGAGCCAGGTGAAGAGCCAGGTGAAGAGCCAGGTGAAGAGCCAGGTGAAGAGCCAGGTGAAGAGCCAGGTGAAGAGCCAGGTGAAGAGCCAGGTGAAGAGCCAGGTGAAGAGGTATACCTGTTCATAGGTGAACAGGTAGATATACCGACCTGTTCACCTATCTGTTCATCTAGCTGTTCATCTAGCTGATCGCCTGGCTGCAAGGTTTTTTCAACAACTGCACCGGCTTGCTTGAAAAGATCTTTACTTGCGTCTATAAACCCATCATACAGACTTTTAGGTTTTTTAGACTTAGACATTACTGTCCTTTCAAGAGAGCTAAGATTTCTCGTGCCAATTTTTGGTAAGCGATAGATCCGGACGCGTTTGATTTATAAGCTATTACTGTTTTAAATGATAACTCAGCTTTTTGAAATTCAGTATTTGAAGGTATCATCGTATCGAAAACTTTTTCTATAGGGAAATAACGTCTGATTTGAGATATAATAGCTTTGCAAACACTCATACGTCTATCCACTTTAGTTATAAGCAATTTAAGGAAACGAAGATTAGGGTTGTTATCTTTTTGAACATCATCTACAAAATTAACAGCCTTAATTAGACCATCTACGCTATAACGAGAGCCAGCTTCATTAGGTACAATAACAAAATCCGAACAGTATAGAGAACATATAACAAATGTCCCTAAATTAGGGGGGTTATCAATAATAGTAAAATCAAAATTGTTAACTGCATAATTTCTTATTTTAGCCTTTAACAATGTCAAACTATTAGGCATTAAACGAATCAATCTAGGTTCTATTGTTGCTGTTTCAGGAATATTATGTATAAGATATAGATCATTATATGCCGTTCCATAGATACAATTTTCTATAGAAATTTCATTTTCTTCTGGATCTAGTATTTCATATAAGGTACACCTGGCCTCGATATCACCCCGTAGGATACTGGTTGCATTGCACTGGGGATCCATGTCAACCACGAGAACTCTTTTACCCTCGCGGGCTAATGCGTGCGCGAGATTGCACGCTGTGGTTGTTTTTCCCACCCCGCCTTTATGATTAACTATTGAGATTATGTGACCTGATGGCATAATAAGTACCAGATATTTAAAATTTGTTTGCATATTAATCTTTAACATTTTTAAATGTCAAGGAAAATTTAAGCAAAATATAGAAAATATAGATAATGAAAGCATAAGGAAACATTATCGTTAAAATGCCGATTTATGGCTCTAAAGCTGCATTAACTGATGCCCGAGTCATATTTTTAGGTAGATTTTTAGATTGAGATTCTGGTAACTTACCTCTATGTCCGACCATTTTAAGACCTATCTCCAATCTCTGCGATCTGACCTGGCCAGGGGCAACGCCTCTGAGCACACTCACCGGCCATCCCTCAAGATTTTATTGGAATCCCTGGGGGACCGGCTTACCGCCACCAATGAACCCCGGCAGGTTACCGATTGCGGCAAGCCCGACATGGCGGTGTATCAGGGTCCCGTGCTCCTGGGCTATGTCGAAACCAAGGACGTGGGGGTCAACCTGGATGCAGAGGAACGCAGCCCCCAGCTAAAACGCTATCGCGACGCCCTACCTAACCTCATTCTTACTGACTATCTGGAATTTCGCTGGTATGTGAACGGGGAGCGGCGGGTCACGGCGTCCTTGGGAACCCTGGCCCGGGACGGCCGGGTCAAGACCAGGACAGGAGGCCCGGCCGCGGTTGCAGAGTTGCTATCTCAATATCTGGCCCTCAAGCTTCCCTCAGTGACCAAGGCCAAAGATCTGGCGGAGAGAATGGCGAAGCTGGCCGGCTTAATGCACCATGCCGCCCTCAAGACTCTGGAAATTGAGCCTGACACCGGAACCCTCAAAGGTTGGTTGGCGGCGTTTGAAAAGACCCTGCTGCCCCATCTTGCGCCTGATGAGTTTTCCGACATGTATGCCCAGACCCTTAGCTATGGATTATTCGCGGCCAAGATGAGTATGACGACCGGCCAGGAGTTACGTCGGGATACCGCCGCTAGCTTGTTACCCGAAACAAATCCTTTGCTCCGCAGCCTGTTTTATCATCTGGCCGGCCCGGAAGTTCCCCCAACGGTGTCTTGGGTAATTGATGATATCGTGAATCTGCTCAACGCCGCGGACATGGAAGCGGTCATGGCCGATTTTGGCCGCGGGTCCCTGGAAAAAGATCCGGTAGTTCACTTCTACGAGACTTTTCTGGCGGCCTATGACCCCGAAAAGCGGAAAGTGCGGGGTGTTTATTATACCCCGGAGCCGGTGGTCTCCTATATCGTCCGGGCCATCGACCATCTTCTCAAGACCCGGTTTAACCGCCCCTGGGGATTGGCCGACCCCAAGACCTTGATTCTGGACCCGGCCTGCGGCACCGGGACTTTTCTGTATAGCGTGATTGCCCTGATTTACGATACCCTATGCGCCCACGGCCAGGCCGGGGGCTGGGCCTCTTACGTCTCTCAAAGCCTCTTGCCCCGTATCTTCGGCTTCGAGTTACTCATGGCCTCTTACGCCGTAGCGCATTTAAAGCTGGGGTTGCTTTTGCAGGAGAAAGGCTTTGACTTCCCGCCGGGGCAACGCCTGGGGGTTTATCTCACCAATACCCTGGATGAGGGCTTTAAAAAGGCTGAGGTCTTGCCGCTGACCGGATTCATTGCCGAAGAAAGTAACC
>JAQVHY010000124.1 GCA_028695935.1 Desulfobacca sp. | reverse complement strand
GGACTCTCCACGCCAGCCCGCTTAAAGCTGGCTCTGGCCTAATTTTATACCAGTTGCCGTTAAGAACCTTTTTCCCTCGATTGTAGGGGCGCAATTCATTGCGCCCTTCAGGGTTTGATAAATCAAACCCCTACAATCAAGATATTACTTGTTTGATAAAAACTTGCCTTAAAACAACATTAACTAGAGCCCATCCGGAAAGCCGCTATCCCCTCCCCCCAACCCCCTCCCACCAGGGGCGGGGGAGTTTCCGGATGAAAACTAACTAGGCAACGCGATGGCCTCGTCGCCAACGATTTGGACCAGACGGGCCCGGACCAGTCGATTAACCCCCTGACCATCATCCTTCATGACCAGGCGCAGATAATTGGCCGATAAGCCGGTCATCCGCTCGGGGGGGCCAGAACTACATCGTTCGATCAGCACCTCGAATTCTTGACCTACCTGTTGTTGATAGAAAGCCAACTTTTTTTGCTTACCCAATTCTCGCAGGCCCTGCGCCCGTCTTTTCATCTCGGTTCCAGTTACGGTTTGGGGCATCAGAGCGGCTGGGGTGCCGGGGCGCGGCGAAAAGGGAAAGACATGCAGATAACTGATCGGCAAGGCGTCGATAAGATTTCGGGTGTGAGCCAAATCGAACTCCGTTTCCCCTGGAAAGCCTACCAAGACATCGACGCCCACCGCGGCCTGGGGGAAGTATTGGCGTATCTGGTTGACTAACTCCCGAAACTCTTCCGGGCCATAAGGACGACGCATGCGGTTCAGCATCACCGCCGAGCCGCTCTGGAGCGGTAGGTGAAAATGAGGACAGAACTGCGGCCAGGCGGCCAATTGGCGCAGCAGCGCCGGGGTTACTTCTTGCGGTTCAAGGGAACTCAAACGGTAGCGGCCCGGCAATCCGGCCCGAGCCAACTCCTCCACCAGACCCGCCAAACTTTCACCTGGCGGTTGATCATGTCCATATTTACCTAAATTAATGCCGGTGAGGACGATTTCCCGATACCCTCGGGAAGTTAACTGCCGGAGTTGGTCGATGATCTGAGCTCGGGGGAGACTGCGGCAGGGACCCCGGACGTGAGGGATGATACAATAACTACAGTAGTTCTGACAGCCATCCTGAATCTTCACAAAGGCTCGGGTATGCCCGAAAAAACTGGTGATCGGCATCGGCTCCAGGCTCTGCGCTTGGGCTATCGATCCCACCTGGATAACCGGAGCGGCTGGTTGGTGAAGTTCTGCAAAGATCTCTCTCAACCGGGTCTTTTCACGGTTTCCCAGCACCCCCCGTACCCCAGGCAGGGCGGCCAATTCCTCTGGAGCCCGCTGGGCATAACAGCCGGTCACCAGCACCGCGGTCTCCGGACGGCGGCGGGCCAGACGCCGGATATACTGCCGGGTCTGGCGATCCGCGGCCGCGGTGACCGTGCAGGTATTGACCACCACTAAATCCGGCGCGGCGGTCGGCGCGACTAACTGACAACCGAGGCGGGTCAGCGTCTCCGCCAAAAAGGCTGATTCATACTGGTTGACCTTGCAGCCCAAGGTAAGGATGGCGGCGCGGGGCATTCAGCTTATCCTGCGTTCAATCCAGCCGCCCCCTAAAACCCGGTCGCCGTCATAAAACACTACTGCCTGGCCCGGGGTCACCGCGGCCTGGGGTTGAGAGAAAATCACCTCCGCCTGATTAATGGACCAGGGTTTGATCTGACAGGTAACTCCTGGATGCCGATAGCGAATCCGCGCCAGCGCGGTCAGGGGCTGTTCCGGGGGGTCGATCAGCCAATTGATGTGCTCCGCCACGAGTCCGGAGGAGAACAGCTCATCCCGGAAGCCGACCACTAGCCGGTTGCTCTCCGGTAAAATTTCCAGCACGTAATAAGGCTCCGGCGCTGTCAGCCCTAAGCCCCGGCGTTGGCCGACCGTAAAGCCCTCTAAACCGCGATGCCGGCCCAGCACCCGACCCTGACGATCTACTATTTCTCCCGCTCTAGTAAAGCCCTGGGGCCTCCTGGCTCTGAGGAATTCAAGATAATTTTCCTGGCCGATGAAACAGATTTCCTGGCTTTCTGGTTGCTTTACCACCGCTGCCAGGCCTAGTTGCCGTCCCAGGGCCAATACTTGAGTCTTGGTGAGGTGGCCCAATGGGAAGATTAGACGAGGCAAAATCTCCCGCGGCAAGCGATGGATAAAATACGACTGATCCTTAAATTGGTCCACCCCTCGCCAGAGGGCCGGTTCTCCGGACGGCAAGGGCTGGGAGCGGACATAATGACCGGTGGCCAGATAATCAATCCCCCACTGTTGGGTTATCTGGGCCAGCCGGCCGAATTTAATGGCCGCATTACAGCGGACACAGGGATTAGGAGTGCGGCCCTGCTGATATTCCTTGATAAAGTAATCTATCACTGAATGGGAAAAATCCTGTTGGAGATCAAGCTCTACCAGCTCTACTCCTAATTGCTGGGCCAGGGCGACCAGACGGCTGGATGCCGCGGCTTCTCCTGCCAGCCGCAGATGAACGGCCTTAACCGTCCACCCCTGATGGCGGAGTAAAGCACCGGCCACGGCGCTGTCCCAGCCTCCGCTTAGGGATAATACGATAAGCTTTTTCTCGGGGCGCATCTATTTTTTTGAATAAAATTCACTACAGATTTTTATGAAATTAATGTTCTTCTTGTTTAAGATTGTTAACAAAATGTTCAATTTTGCGAAAGCTCCCCTATCTGGGGTATTTCTTTTGTATTATATAACATTTATAAAATTATTAGGAGATTGCATTGAAAAAGAGTAAAAATCTGCGGATTGCTAAACTTGACTAATGAGGTAGATCAAAGGCTTCAAGACAGATGCCTTACTAAATAAGGCATTGATATATTTTCCTTTTTACTGACCGTGCGATTGTCTTTAACCGTTTCCGTTCCGAGAGTAGGATGTTATGGAGTCAGCAAAGGGATTAAGGTCCAGGAAAGCTAAGATTTTCAATAAGTTGTAATGCTACCCCCTTGGCATAAGGGCGCTGCGGTAGTTGTTCGATGCGCAAAACCTCGCCTCGAGTTTTCAAGATATTGGTACCCGGCAATTCAAAGTCCTGCTTCGGCAATTCAATAGCAATATCCATAACTTGTTTTATTGCTAAGGTCTGAGGTGCCAGGCAGACAAAATAGATCCCGCCCATGCTGATATTTTTCGTAACTCCTTTTAATTTCTTATAATCTTTACCCTCTTGATTATACAATTTGTATATCAACGGTAATGCCAGATTCAAGCGTTGGTGACGACGCTTCTCAAAACTGGACATCATGGGCGTTAGCCTGATCAAAGGCAAGAGTTTGTTCCATTTTCGTTTACTGGTTTGGGAATCTGCAATTCTCATGCCTCTGGTTAATCGATTTCTCATAACCGATGCGGGAGCAGAACCCCTGGGGGAAGATCTAACGGGCGGTGTTAGCTGTTGATCAGGCCTATGCTTGACAAAGCTTGGGAAACAGGGTAGCGTATGACCATTCCTGGACAAGGGAGAGGGTTATGCAAGCAAGATATTGGGCGTTAGTCGGGGGGGTGGCGCTACTTTTGATCTTACCGGCTCTGGCTCAGGCCAGAGAGGTGCCGATCGCCTTTGTGGATTTAAAATATGATCTGATCAATGCGGGATTGGATCGGGACTATATCACCCAAATCTTCCAGGATGAGCGAGTCGAGTTTCTGCCCAAGGTGGTCAACAAGATTGCTTATTTGAAAAAAGAACGTCGCGCCGATTATAGGCACTTTATGCGGCCCGAAGTGGTGGACAAAGGCCGCCGATATTTAGATAAGAATAGTGAATCATTGCAAAAAGCCGAAGATGCCTTTGGGGTTAAAAAAGAGGTGATCGTCGCCATCCTGACGGTAGAAACCAATCTGGGGGAGGTTACGGGCAATTACCCGGTCTTTAATGTCTTTGCCTCGCTGGCGGTGATGGATGCCCCTGAGGTCATTCAAGATTTAGATCTAGACCGGCGTTTGTCCAGCCGCCTAAAAAGTAAAGCGGCTTGGGCCCGGCGGGAGCTCAAGGCCTTCTTAATCTGTTGTCGACAGAATCGCCAGGATCCCTTCAGCCTTAAAGGTTCCTGGGCCGGGGCCTTTGGCTACTGCCAGTTTTTACCTTCCAGCCTGCTGCGTTGCGGATATGATGGTGATGACGATGGTCAGATCGATGTGTTCTGTGATGCGGATGCCATTTTCTGCATCGCCAATTATTTGAAACGGGCCGGTTTCAAACAGCACGTGCGGAGCACCTGGAGCCGGGCAGTGCATGCCTATAATCCTTCCGATGCCTATGTGGAGGCAGTCCTGACTCTGGCTCATTGGTACTAATAACAACTTAAGCTAAATCACTAATAGCACCATCATGAACAAATCAGAGCCGCAGGTCGGAATTATTTTGGGAAGTGGGTCCGACTGGCCGCAAGTGGAGCCGGCCGTCCAGTTATTGCAAAAGTGGGAAGTGGCTTACGAAGTCACCGTGGCCTCGGCGCATCGCTCCCCGGCCCGGCTCCAGAGTTATGCCCAGCAGGCCCAGGCGCGGGGCCTGAAGGTGCTGATTGCCCTGGCTGGTGCCGCTGCTCATCTGGCCGGAGTTTTAGCCGCGGGGACCATCCTGCCGGTTATCGGGGTGCCGCTACCCAGTTCGGCTTTGCAGGGTTGGGATGCCCTATTGGCAACGGCGCAGATGCCGGCCGGGGTGCCGGTTGCCACCATGGCGGTGGGCAGTGCCGGGGCCCGCAATGCCGCTATTTTGGCCACCCAGATTCTGGCTCTGAGTGACGAGCGCCTGCGTGAGACTTTGCTAAAACATAAACAGGACTTGATCCGCCAGATCGAAGAGCAAAATGCCCGGCTCCAGGCCGAGTTGGCCTTAACCGACCCTTATGGCCAGGTTGATTGATATTATACAGTTTTCAGTTTTCAGTTTTCTGTTAAGATAATTAATATTATCAATGGCTTATATTATTAGTTTGTTGCATTTGATTGCAAAATTTATATTACTTATTTTCCTTAGGCCCTCTTGGGAAATTATTCTACTCTAAAAATGTCTCTTGTAGGGCGCGTCCTACGCGCCGAAATGACGGGTAAGGCACACTCTAGATTCTTAAAGACTACTTGGCTTCGTCGATCCCTAAACGTCAGCAGCCTTTGCACCGGCTGGCACTCCGGACCACGGGGTTTTTGGCCCTTTGATAGTATCTCAGCCTCAACGAAACTTTACAAGCGGCTCCACCCTGATGATTGATTTAAGCATTGATCTTGCGGCCCTGCGTCACAACTACCGACAGATTCGGCAGTGCTGTGGTCCGGGGGTAAAAATGCTGGCGGTGGTCAAAGCCGATGCCTACGGGCATGGCCTGGTGCCGGTCTCCCGCGCCCTGGTTGCCGAGGCGGTGGATTACCTGGGAGTGGCTTATCTGAGTGAGGGGTTGGCGCTGCGGCGGGCCGGGATTAATACTCCTATCCTGATGCTCATGGGCATCCTGCCCCCGGACGCGGCAACGGTGGTGGCCCATGATCTGGAAGTGGTAGTCTTCCGCACCGATGTCGTCGAAGCCCTGGTGGCCCAGGCCCGGCAGCAGGGGAAACGTATTCGGGTTCATCTCAAAGTCGATACCGGTATGGGACGTTTGGGGCTACCACCGGAGGAGGTCATGGACTTTCTGGACTGGCTGCGGGGCTTCCCGGAATTATCGGTGATCGGCCTGATCTCTCATTTTGCGGTGGCGGATCAGGCCGATAAATCTTATACTTTACAACAACTGGCCCGATTTTTGGGCCTTTTACAGGAGGCCCGCCAGGCCGGTTGGTCGCTGCCCTTAAGCCATATATCCAATAGTGCGGCTTGCCTAGAAGTGGATGCGGCGCATCTGGGCATGGTGCGCCCCGGGATCATGCTGTATGGTTCCCCTCCGGCCCCGGATCGTCCGCCGCCGGTCACTCTTAAGCCGGTGATGGCCATGCAGACCCAAATCTTGCAGCTCAAGCGCTTGCCACCGGGCTGTTCTATCAGTTATGGTTGTACTTTTACCACCCCGGCCGAATGTCTGGTGGCGGTCTTGCCGGTGGGCTATTGCAATGGCTACAGTCGTTATTTGTCCAACTGCGGGGAAGTCTTAATCCGCGGGCAGCGGGCGCCCATCCGCGGCCGGGTATGCATGAATCTGACCATGGTGGAAGTCAGCCAGATTCCGGGAGTCCGGGAGGGCGACCTCGTTACCCTGTTAGGGGCGGATCAGGGCGACCGGATTACTGCCGATGACTTGGCGGCCTGGACCGGGACCATCAGCTATGAATTTTATTGTCTGTTGGGGAACAGCAATCCCCGACGGTTTTTAGGTGAGTAAATTTATGAAAGACCAGCAAGACCGGCAGGAGATCAAAGGTCCGTTGATTTGTTTAAGCTGTGCCTGGCGGGCCACCTGTCAGAAAAAATTCTCTTTTACCGGCACCTACTGCCCGGATTATACCCGGGATGTTTCGGTCAAGGAGCCGGTGACCGAGCCACCGACGGCCAAATCTACTGAGAAAAACTAGCCCGGAATCCGAGGAACAGTCCTGAACGAAGATGAGCATGAAACGGCGTTTGGCCCGAGTTATTAACCAGTCCTTGCACCAGGCGCAAGTTAGCGGGAGTTTAAATCTGACTGAGAGGCCAACGGTGCAGATAGAGGTTCCCAAAATCACCGAACACGGCGATTTTGCCACAAATGTGGCCATGATCCTGGCCTCTCGGGTCCGGCGGCCACCCCGTCAGGTGGCGGAGATCATCATCCAACACCTGGACGCCCCGGCAGGTATGCTGGATCGGGTGGAGATCGCCGGTCCGGGGTTCATCAATTTTTTTATCCATGACCCTTACTGGTATCAGGTGCTGAAGGACATTCAGGCGGAGGGTGAAGCCTATGGCCGAAGCGATTGCGGTCAGGGCCTAAGGGTACAGGTAGAGTTTGTCAGTGCCAATCCTACCGGCCCGCTGCACATCGGCCATGGCCGGGGCGCGGCCGTGGGCGATGCCCTGGCCAACATTTTGGCCGCCTGCGGCTATCAGGTGGAACGGGAATATTATATCAACGACCTGGGCACCCAGATGCGCACCCTGGGGCTGTCGCTGTATTTGCGGCTGCGGCAGTTGCAGGGCCAAAAAGTTGACTTTCCGGACACCTGTTACCAGGGCGACTATGTCATCGACCTGGCCCGGCAATATCAGGCTAACCACGGCCCAGTGGCGGCTGGCGAACCTACCGAAGCGGCGTTGCAGGCCTGGGGGGAATATGCCGGTGCCGCCATTTTAGCGGAAATTCGCCAAGACCTGGATGATTTCGGAGTCCACTTTGATCACTGGTTCAGTGAGGCCCAGCTCTTCCAGAATGGCAGCCTGGAGCGCGCCCTAGCTTTTCTTCAAGATCAGGGTTATCTTTATGAAGCTGAGGGGGCGTTATGGTTTAAGGCTACGGCCTGGGGGGATGAAAAAGACCGGGTAGTCCGGCGGCGCAATGGTGCGACCACTTATTTTGCCTCGGATGTGGCCTATCATTGGAATAAAATTAAGCGGGGCTTTGATCAGGTAGTGGACATCTGGGGCGCTGACCATCATGGTTATGTGCCGCGCCTGAAAGCCGCGGTCCAGGCCCTGGGGACCGACAAACAATTCCTCAAAGTAATCCTGGTGCAACTGGTCAGCCTGCTGCGTCAGGGTCAACCAATAGCCATGACCACCCGGGGTGGGACCTTTGTTACCCTGCGGGAAGTGATGGACGAGGTCGGGAAAGACGCGGCACGGTTTATCTTTCTAAGTCGTCGCTCCGACGCCCATTTGGACTTTGACTTGGATCTGGCCAAGCAGCAGAGCACCGAAAACCCGGTCTACTACGTGCAATATGCTCATGCCCGGCTGGCCAGTGTCTTTCGCCTGGCCAGGGAGCGGGAGATTGACCTGCAGGGTCTGGGTGAAGCGAATCTAAACCGGTTGGACCTGCCGGAAGAGATCGCTCTGATCAAACTCTTGGCCAGTTATCCGGATGTAGTGGAAGCCGCGGCCCAATCTTTAGAACCGCACCGGATCACCTATTTCCTGACCGATCTCGCCGCCCAGTTCCATAGCTACTATTATAAACACCGGTTTATCTCCGAGTCCGAGGAATTGACCCAGGCCCGCCTGTTCTTGGTGCAAGGCATCAAAACCGTGCTGGCCCAGGGCCTGCAATTATTGGGAGTCGAGGCTCCAGAAAGTATGTAATATAGTTTTAAGTTTAAGTTTAAGTTTTAAGTTTTAAGTTTAAGTTTTCTGTTAAAAAATATTAGTTGGTATCCATCCGGAAACTCCCCCGCCCCTGGTGGGAGGGGGTTGGGGGGAGGGGGGATAAATTTCAACATACCACCTTGATTCACCATAGGGTTGCCAGACTTTTTAGAGTTGATGTTTATTACCTTGTTTTTATACTTCAAACCAATTGCTAGATGGGGGGGAGAGCATGGCCACGGGAAGGAGTAAAAAACCCAAGCCGCCCAAGATCCAGGAGGGCAAGAAAATTACACTGGGGTTAAAAACCTTGGTGGTTACTAGCCTGGGATTCATGGGGGTTCTGGTCTGGGTATTTATCCTGGGGGTCCTGGTGGGACGCGGCGATGTTTACCGCGTATTGCATAACTGGGGATTGCTCAAGGCCGAGTTGGTGAATCCTAACCAATTGCCTCCGGTGGCCTCGGTCTCGGCTCCGCTAAACGGCGCCATGGTGCCTGCCAATCAGTCAGGAACCTTATCTCCGGCCCCGTCGGAAAAACCGGCACCGCTGGCCTCTTCAACGCCGAAATCACCTCAAGCGAAGGCGACTACTCAGCCCCCTAAGAAGGAGGCTCCTAAAAAACCGGTCGCCCAAAAATTTATTTTCCAAAACAGCGTCGATCATACCCCGACCAAGCAGGTGAAGGTCCAAAAGTCCAAGGCGATTCAGAAGGCCAAGGCGGTGCCAGCCGGGACCAAGCCGAGCTCTACCGGCTCCCAACCGCGAGTGGTAACCAAGGCCAAGTCCAATGTTACCCAAGCTGTCAAGACTGCCAAGCAGCCGGAGACCGCCAAGCAGCGATCCAGCACTACGCCCCGCATCATCAAGGCGACCATTGCCCCGGATCCGGCGGGCGGAGCGAGTAGCCGGTAGCGGTGTTCCTTGCCACTTTGCTTTTATTTATCGACCCTTTCCTTTTTATTGAATCCAAGAAGTCCGCGTTGCCTGGTTCCCCCGCGGAGTTTGGGGACCAGTTTGTAAAATCTGTGGTTCTGGATATTTATCCCTTAACAGTGATCTTGTGGTATGGTAACAGTTCATGGAAATCGTCGCGGATCTGCATATTCATTCCCATTTTTCTCGGGCCACCGGCAAAGCAGCCGATTTAGAACATCTGGACCTGTGGGCGGCTTATAAAGGGGTGGCGCTGCTGGGTACCGGCGACTGCACCCATCCGGGTTGGCTGGAGGAAATGGCCGCCAAACTCATCCCCCTAGACGAGGGGGTTTATCAACTGCGCCCCGAACTGGCCCTGGCTCGGCGAGTGAGCGGGCCGCAGTGGAGGGATAGATCTCCCACCCGCTTGGTGATAACTGGGGAAATTAGCAGCATTTATAAAAAACAGGGCCGAACTCGC